>NZ_JAAMNK010000003.1:0-197814 GCF_011066025.1 Bacillus sp. EKM202B
GAACCATTTGATACTCTTCGTGAAAAAATTGTACTAGATCTTACTTTAAAAGTTTTACAAGTACAACAAGTACAAGTTTAAAACAAAGAAGCACTCAAATTGAGTGCTTCTTTGTTTTATAAATTTGTAAATAAGAGAACTTCTAAACGTTCAAAATTAACCTACTTAAAAAGAACACCAATGTCCATTTTGGTGTTCTTGAAAAAGAAAACTATAAAATAAAGTAAACTGAAATAAGTGAGTGAAACCTATTCCGATACTATATTATATGCTTGACTAACATTTATAGTGTTAAAAATTTCAAATTATATATCATTATTAATAAAAGATCAAAAGCGAAATTCTCTTTAGCATTAAATTTTGAGTTCTTTACCAAACAGACGGCTCCAAAATGACTTTTTTGTCCTGATTTCTTAAGTTGATGGGCGTGCTGTCTTACCTCTGCTTTTTTACCCGTATTAATAAAATGTGCATTGACTACCAATGCTATAATCGCTCCTATAAATCCTGAAATTGGTGCAACTTTAGTTATTATCATGTTCACGTTAATTCTCTCATATTAAATAGTACAATCCCATAACTACCATCGTAATTTCATCATATAAATTCTTTTCCCAGTTACCCATATCTTATATTGTGTGTAACTGACCCCTTCGCTGAATCCCTTGATATCATTGATTTCATTTCACTTCCTCTTTTGAGTTACACAGTACGAAAATTATGAGTAACTGTATAGGGATACCACCAGCATTTTTCAAAATAGCCTACGCTATGTAAAAAAATAAAACAAGCTGCCCATGTGGACAGCTTGTTTACATATTTCTCGTTATTGGAAGTTAAATTTTATCAGTTTTTCCTTCTTTGAGTACCTGTATTAATTTTTATAACTTGTTTTTTTAAGTAAGAAAACCCCTTTAGGTTCCCATAAAGGCAATTATGTCCAAACTAACTAATTCCTTTTCTATATAGTATTAAAAAAGGAGGTGAAAAAATGAGTAATAATGAGCATAAATCTTTAAGTAAACATAAAGTGAAAATAGAATCGGCACATCAAGAGTGTATTGACCGTGCTTATCGTATTCCCATATTTTTAAGTACGACAACTCATTTAAATGACAACCAACAAAGATTTCTAAACCGTCTAATTTTAGAAATTGAGTATGCTTTGCTTTTTCCACGTACATTGCCTTTAAGTGAAAGTTATCCCGAATCCATTTTAACTGATATTCGTCGTCTAGTTTCATCAAGCTATGGAATGTTGGCAGTAAACCTTCGTCGTTTTAAAATTCAAACAGTTGACGTCAATGTAGGACCTCTTCCACCATCAACTCCATTCTGGGTAGGATCAGTTTATTCACAAGTAGAACCTTCAATGGCTTTTCAATTTGGTCTACCCTTATTATTAGTAAGGGAAGAAGATACTGACGTAAATAATGGAATTTGGGCAGGAGGAATTGCCCCACTTAACCTATTTATAGTTTGGCATTCTGAAACTCAAACTGTAGACCAATTCTTTAACACTCCTGAGTGGAGATCAGCTTTTGCAAATTGGAGTGCACAAGTAAGAAATGCTTTTTATATTCAGACAGAACCTAAGTTCAAGTACAGTTGCGAATGATAAATTGGCCCTTTAGTTTTCTAAGAAACACATGAATATTCTATACAAAACTAGTTAATATAACGTCCTATTATCGGTAGCAAGGAAAAAGTGGCCCCTTACTCTGACAAGGGAACCTACTCCTGGTGCGGGTTTTCGGGTTCTCGTTTGTTACTGGATTAGTCGAAAACTGTATAAATTTTTGTATGCTCTTTGCTTAGGGGTTTTCAAAAATGCTGGCGATACCCCTAGATTTAAAAAGAAAAAAGCAATGATTAGATTTTAAACCTAGTCATTGCTTTATCCATTTCATCTTGATTTACACCTATATAACGTAATGTGACCTTCTCTGACGAGTGATTGAATATCTCCATGAGTAATGCTATGTTTTTCGTTTGCATGTACATATGATACCCGTACGTCTTTCTTAGCGTATGTGTTCCTATTTCATCTAATCCGAACTCTGCTGCGGCTATACTTAATATCTTATATGCCATGCTGCGACCGATAGGACGATTCTTCCCTTGTCTACTTTGCAACAAATACTCATGATCTTCTCTTTCTTCTAAAAACCATTTAAGCTCTCTTTTTAATGCTGCAGTAATTTGAATACGTTTTTGTTTTCCTGTTTTCTTTTCCCTCATAGAGATATGGCTGCCTTTGACATCACCTACTTTTAATTTCAAAATATCTGATATTCTAAGACCTGTATTAATACCCATAATGAAGAGAATGTAATTACGTAAGCTCTTTTCCTTAAAATACTCTTTTAGCTGCTGTATTTTTTCTGGATCACGTATTGGCTGAACAAAATTCATTATTCATTACCTCCAGTCTCTTCTGTCTCGTAAACTTCTAATCCAAGTGCAAAAGCAAGCTTATACAAAGCTTTAGACTTCCAACGTCGATAAGTACGCTCTGACATTCCAATTTCGTTATAGACCATGTAATCACATACATCCTCTTCTTCTAAATAGCGTTTATAAATAATATCTCTTTGGATAATTCCTGCTCGTCCGTTTCCTAATCGATTTAGAAATTGATCAATACGTAATGACATCCTTTCAAGCCATTCTTCTCGTTTACTTTGTTGAATATTTGCTATGGCAACATCTTCTAACGGTTTTCCAACTGCATGTGTAGGACCGTGCTCACGTATTTCATAAGAAGGAGTAACTTTCATTTCTTTACGCATCATCCCAAATTGTCTATGTATACGTACGCTTTCCAACACACCTTCTAATTCCTCTTGTGTTGCCGTTCTATCGATTTTTGGTAAGAAAGATAATTGTTTAGTCATGTAAGACCACTCCTTTTTATTTTTTAATTATTTTTGTCTTAATGCTCCACGTCTACGCTCATAACAAGGTCTATACATACCCATTAACTCTTCAATTTCACGAGTACTAAATTTCTCTTTTCGTTTTTTCTTATTTTTCTTCTTTGTTTGTTTTGATTGCTTTTTCCACTCACGTAACTGATTCTTTAGCACCTTCATTTTCCCATCTCCCTTTTCAAAATAAAAAGGACACCTATCCCTAAAACAGCTTTCATTGCTGCTTTAATGAATTGGTGTCCTCTAGTTTTCTAGCCGGACTATATTCTGTTTACTTTCACTTTAAAAGAATTATTGTTTTAACTGTTCTATTAAATTACTCTATTCATCGTTCCCTTCCAATTCCTCACTCTCTTCACGTATTTGTCCAATTAATGAAATTACAGAACCAACTGCTTGAACCCAACTTCCTATAATATCTATTAGCTTTCCTTCTTCATTTTCATTAGTTTCGTTGTTTACCTGAGTGTCTGTATCTTTCTCCACATCATTTACATTACCTTCTTTATTAGACTGGTCCTCATTTCTGATACTTTTTAATTCGTCAATACCTCCTATTGCCTGTAATGAATTCCCAATTGATTGTAATAAGTTTCCTATAATATTTAAGGATTCATCTTTATCGGATGTATCCTCAAATTCATCTGCTAATGCTGTAAGTCCACCCAAAGCCTGTGTCCAATTCCCTGCAATCACTAATTTAATTTGTGTTTCTTCTTTAAAATCGATAATCAATCCAGATATTACAGTGACATTACCAATTGATTGGATTTCATTACCGATTTTTTCAAGAGACACTTCTCCTTGACCATCAGCCTCTAAAGCATTTCCAACAGCCTGTAATACGTTTCCATAAACATTTAAATCCTTTCTTACATTACTGCTCATAAAATCAAAAGGCGTACTTCCAATAGCGGAAGTAATTGTTCCTATTGCTGCAACCCATGCACCAAATATCTCTTTAAATTGATTCTCCATTTAAAACATATCCCAGCATTAAGTAATTAATATAATCCTATTCAATTACTCATCTCACTGTTAATAATTTTAAATGTCTCTTTGCCATCTCCTTTTTTATAATAATGTCTTATAAAAGTATTTTTTTAGGAATTATACGTATTTGTTAAACGTAATTCTATATTGCTTTTATACATATTACTGAACCAACTTTATAAACCGACTACATCTTTGAACTTATTAAAACACTCAAGATTCATTATCCGCTCCACATAATGTAAAATGTTCAAAAAGCTCATATTGATCAGTGAAACATTCTAAACATTTTGGACAGATATACATTTGTATCACCACTCTCTTTTAAAATGAAACTTTTATTAAGTTTTATTCCCATATAACTCTTCCGATTCCGTTTATACTCTAACTGTAACTTTAAGTTACATACCAATTCTATTAAAAGGATTATTTTGTTCAAATCTAACTTTACTCTCAATTTACAAATGTAATTATCCCGTAAAAAAATTAACAACATTAACATCTCGAACAGTTAGTTATTGCTTTATAATATAAGTAAATTCGTCTATGCACGAATACCCTATGACTTGCTAGGAGAAATCCTAGCCTTTTTCTTTTGAAAAAGACCTTCTACGCCTGAATAAAACTCAACATTCCGTCAATACTGTAGACAACCCATTTCTTAACCACATTCCATGATTCGAGCAGTTAGCTTTCGCTAGCTGCTTTTTTTGAGTTTATTCGAATAAAATTCTACATTCTGTCCAATACTATAAATGGGCTGATACAGCTTGAATTCACAGTGACCTCTGTAATGTTCTTTTCCCCCTTTCTCTGAGAGCTTAGCAGTTAGCTTTTGCTAACTGCTATTTATATGGATTATATTTAGTAATTCCATGTTTCATTTTCTCGAATAATATCAAATATTCCGGCAAAACTAAATACAAGCTACTTTTTCCCCAAAGTAGTTTCTTTTTGCAGTGCTTGTGAGGGCAGTTAGCTTTTTGCTAACTGCTTTTTTATATTGAACTAATAATAAAATTTTGTTCTTATTTCTTTTTTACACCATATACTTCTAACCTAGCCCCAGCTCAAAGTGTTACCTCCTATCTTAAAGAGCACTTATGCATGGTGCTCTTTTTTAATTTTCTTATTTCTACAAAATGAAATTTTTGTTGTATTAATCCCCGTATAACATTTCCAGTCCTGCTAACACTATAACTGTAACTCTAAGTTACACATCTTAACTTGTAGGGCCTAATTTTCTTTTGTACAACAAGCAGTTAGCTCATTAGGCTGATTGCTTTGTTGTGCTGAATGAAGTTTTAATTTAGTTTTCTTTCCTGCATATTTTTTCGAATTCTGTTTATACTGTAGTTGTAACTTTTCGTTACAACTTATATCTGTATCCAGTGAAACTTCTAAAATTGTACAATAGAGCAGTTAGCTATTTCAGCTAGCTGCTTTGTTGTGCTGAATGAAGTAGCTAGCTGAAGTAGCTATAAAAAGATTTCTCAATATCCACACCATGGAAACTAATTACCTTTTATGGTAATGTATTGGTAATCCTATAAAGGTTATTGTTTCATTAAAAGGACCCGTCCCCCTAATCGGGCCCTTTTAAATGTTCCTTACTAAAATAGCGTTTGTATACTAGTTTACAAGCCGTTTCTTTTCATAGAAATACAACATAGTATAAAATACAGGACCAAGCTTTCTAAAAACTTGTCCGAGTTAATTCTTAAAAAGAGGTGAACATAAATGCCTATCGTTAAGCCTTTTATAGCTGGAAGACGATTTGTAAGTACAGCAGCAACAGGAACTGCCGCTGGAGCGGATTTAACTTTTGCTAACACAGACTTCACTGATGACACTGGAGCTGTAACAACATTCCCTGCTTCTTACGCTTATTTTACGCTTTATATTAATGGCGTTATTCAAACTGGTGATACTATTACGGGTGTGACTACTACAGCTGCTACTATTGTAGGGGGAGCCGTCCTAGATGGGGGTACTCCTATTGCAATTGAATTTACTATAACGTAACTTTAGTTGTCTTTTTAGAGGTTTCATTAAAAGAAACCTCTAATTTTAAAAACTGACATTAACTTTAGTAGCAACTACATAATACAGTGCATATACTAATATAGAATGATAGGAATTTATACTCACTCTCGACAAGAGCACTTATATAGTGCTCTTTTTTAGCTTCCTCTTTTCTACAAAATGAAATTTTTATTAACTTTTCAACACATACATAATATTACAAAAACATCCACATACTATAAATAAGTTGGTAATAGCTATTCCATAATGAATCTCAGATTTTCTTGAATTCTTCCTAAGACAAAACAGTTAGCTACGCTAGCTGTTTTGTTGTATTAAATCTCAACATAAGTACATACTATTTATGAAACGCTTGATTGATTGTCATTTGAGATGCACTTCAAATTCAGTATTCCCGCTCCTTAGGAGAACAGTCTATGTATCTGTTCTCCTATTTTACATTTAATTTTTACCTTGAAATAAGAAAATCCTAAGTTCTGTTGAGCCAATCTCTTGTAATTATTGATGCTCGTCTTTCAAGAGCATTTACAAATAATGCTCTTTTTTGCTATAAAATAAATTCTTTATCTTCCTTTACATATTTTTCAACTAAACTACACACGATACTTCTAAGCCATTCGAACTAGTGGCTTCACTCTTCTTGTAAAAGGATGGGAAGGCGTTTCATCACAATTGGCTAACTCATTCAACCCACAAGCAGGCAAAGTTTCTTTGCCTGCTATTTTTGTATAACTTTCTTAATTTGAATCATACTATGCAGGAACCTGTTTACCAATACGAGTCAATTTGGTGTTTTGAAATTTCCTCCTTTTAGGACAAGCAATTTTGCTTGTCCTATTTTCGATTAAAGTACTATTTATATCCCTCTCCTCCCTAGTCTTTAAATTTTATTTTTTAGTATCAAAAATAAGAATTTGTACATTATAAAAATGTTCCACACAATGATGTGGTTACATAAGGAGGAGTTAAAATGGACAAACGTACTGAGAAAAAAGTTGAAGCAGTAGCACGTAAAGCTGCTGATTTAGAAGTTTCACAAGAATTAACTAGCCTTAAAAACCAAATTCAACAGTTACAACAATCTTTATCTCAAACAACTCAAAGTCAACAACAAGGTCAACAACAAGGTCAACAACAAGGATTACAACAAGCTAATCAACTAATGCAACAACTTCAACAATTTAGTCATCAATCTCTACAACAAATGCAACAAGCGGATCAACAATTACAGCAAACTATCCAACAAGCTATTCAAACATTAAATCAAGGATTACAGTACCTACAATCTAATCAAACATTAAGTCAAATTAATCAAGCTATTGCACAGGCCCAAACACAGGTTGATCAAGTGAGCCAGCAAATGGGTGGTCAACAAATGGGTAACCAACAAGGTCAGCAAATGGGTGGCCAACAAGGTCAACAAATGGGTAACCAACAAGGTCAACAAATGGGTGGCCAACAAGGTCAGCAACAATTTCACTAAGAATATTTACAGTAACCCCAGCCGTAATAAATTTTTCGCAACTTATATAACAGTAAGCAAACTCCAATTTCTTTTTGTTAGTTATTATTAAAATTAAGTAAATAACAATATTTTTTGAAAGAGCACTTTTTATAGTGCTCTTTTTAAAGTGGATAATTTCAGTATCAAATAGTGTTTTTGTTCAAATACTTCACGTCCATAAAAAAATTACATTTGGTATCATGTACTCTTTTACACTAAGAGCTTTAATCCGAAGAGCACTTATATAGTGCTCTTTTTGGTATGGAATGTGAAATAAAGGCTTGCTCTTAAAACCTTTTATGTAATTATTGTAGGGTTTTTCCTTACACCCGTGTGTCTGTTTACTCATAAGTTGTTAAAGTATAAATATAAATTGTTAGTTAATTTATAAGGGAGGTGTAAAAATGAGTAAATTTAAAAAGAATTGTCACATACCCTTTCCATGTGCCTTTCCTTTACCTCAAATCGGGTCTACTGGACCTTCGGGACCTACTGGAGCTACCGGACCTTCAGGTGGACCTCGGGGACCTACCGGGCCTACTGGAATTCAAGGTAGCCTGGGACCTACTGGGCCTCAAGGTATTTCTGGACCTCAAGGGATTCCTGGGATTTCTGGATCTATTGGTCCAACTGGACCTTCTGGAATTCAAGGTATCCAAGGGATCCAAGGCATTCCTGGCATTCAAGGTCCTATTGGACCCACTGGAATAACTGGGGTCACTGGAATTCAAGGGATTCCTGGCATTCAAGGGATTCCTGGCATTCAAGGGATTCAAGGGATTCCTGGTCCGACCGGCCCTCAAGGGATTCCTGGCATTCCTGGTTCTGTAGGTCCAACTGGACCTTCTGGAGCTGTTGGACCTACCGGCCCTTCTGGGGGACCGCCAGGACCAACGGGCCCGACTGGACCTTCTGGGGGACCACCAGGACCAACCGGAGTGACTGGCCCCACTGGACCTTCTGGGTCACCAGGACCAACCGGACTTCAAGGTATCCAAGGGATCCAAGGCATTCCTGGCCCCACTGGACCTCAAGGAAGTCAAGGGATTCAGGGGATTCAAGGTAATCCGGGGCCTATTGGGCCTATTGGACCCACTGGAATAACTGGGGCGACTGGAATTCAGGGTATCCAAGGTATTCAAGGTGATCCGGGACTTATTGGACCTATCGGCCCGACTGGCCCAACTGGGCTTCAAGGTATCCAAGGCATCCAAGGCATTCCTGGGCCTACTGGATTACCAGGAACCGCTGGAGCTACCGGATCTACTGGGCCTACCGGTCTTACAGTATCTGGGTTATCTCATTATGCTTATGTTTTCAATACAGCAGCTCAAGTTGTTGCCTTAGAAGCACCTATTCTTTTTAATTCACATGGTAGAATGACATCTGGTTTTACTCATACACTGGGAACTTCTCAATTAATGGTTCTTAATGCAGGAGATTATAAGATTTCTTTTTCTGTATCAGGAGTTGAACCTAATCAATTTACGCTCTTTTTAAATGGTGCTCCAGTTACCAACGCAGTTTATGGATCAGGCGCAGGAACTCAGCAAAACAATGGGCAAACAATTCTCTCTTTAGCCGCAGGTGATATTATTACCCTTAATAATCATACTTCCGCTGCTGCAGTTACTTTACAGACTTTGGCAGGTGGAACACAAACAAATATAAATGCTTCGATTGTAATTGAAAAATTAAATTAATTTAATCATTTATTTCTTGAAACTCTGGCAGTAAATAACCTGGTGTAGATTTCTTTTTTCAACAAGCAGTTAGCTTTTGCTAGCTGCTCTTTTGTATTGAGTTGAAAATAAGTTTTAGGTCTTATTTCTTTTCTGCGCCATATAATTTTAACCTAAACATCCAGCTCAAAGTGTTACCTCCTATCTTAAAGAGCACTTATGCATGGTACTCTTTTTTATTTTGTTTTCTTTCATTTCTGAATAACATTTTTAACCCTGTTCATACTATTTTTGTAACTTAAAGTTACAAACTATTTCTGTAAGCGCAGCGTTTCTTTTGTACAACAAGCAGTTAGTTTTATTAACTAGCTGCTTTGTTGTGTAAAAGAAAGATTTTGTTTTAAAGTTACACATAGCTAAAAAACATACATATAATATCTTGGGTATCCTTTTTCAATATTAGTTTTGGTCAGAGAGCACTTTTAAGAGTGCTCTTTTAATGTATTGCAATGTATCACGTTTTACATACAATAAACATAGAATGCAATGGGCACGCAAGACATAATTTTTATATAATCGTGTACATTTTTTGTACACGTTTTTTTATTAAATAAGAATTCTGTTTAAATTTCATCAACCTTATTGATTCCTTTGCATACATTATTATCACAAGGAATTCCATAGGTTTCTCTGGTCCAGTTTCCTTAAATTCCTTGTACACCTCATCGAAATAACCCGTTTTAAATAGCGGGTTATTTTATTTTTGGTTATAAAAAATTTTTGTTTAAATTTCATTCATTTTTTTATTTATATTGAATACATTACTATTAAGCCAAGAAATACACAGGTTTCTCTGGACCAGTTTCCTTGTATTTCTTGAACTCCTTGTACACAGAACCTGTTAGTTATAACAGGTTCTTTAATTTTTTTCGTCATACAATAACTATTTTGTTATATTCCTTGCACTTTTAAATGAGACAAGCATATGTTGTAGTATAGTGTTTCATCACTTATATACACTTCCTCTTTTCAAGAGTACATATTCGATATGTACCCTTTTTGCATTACTATAAAATAACGCTTTGATTTAGTTTTCAATGATTAGATTAATAGCTCCAGCTTGATCTAAATTTATTAATAAACTCTCTGCTACTTTCTTTGTAATCGTATTAGTAGCAAATGCAATTCCCTTACCATCTACAGTAATTCTAGCTTTATTTTCGATGTATTCGATTTTCACATCTTTCATATTTCACATCTCCTTTTTATACAAAATTCAAATTTGATTAAAGTAACTGTGTTTTTCGTTCTTCCATACGAATTACTTTTCCACTTTGATATATAAATGATTGTTCACCAAATCCACCTTGGGGTGGTTCTATTAGTTGGACCTGACCATTTTTAACAACATATATTCCGTTTATTTTCAAATCTATTTCAGCTGTCATTTCTACAAGATTTTCTTTAATAATTCCCACTAAGACCACTCCCATATGTTATGATTATTTTGTCGAAGTAAGTCGGGAGCAATCTCGGCTTTTTTGTTTGTCTACAAATATCGCACAACATTTTCTGGAACAAATAATTGCTCAAGTGATAAATAAAGCCGTATTGGAATCGGTTCCTTATTATCTCTCGCATTCTTGCAAAGCTCCTCCGCTTCTTCCCAATCGAACTGCTTATCTTCCACTCGCTTAAATCTCCAAATTCCAATTGTATATTCCTCAAATAATTCATACTGATCATTTGGTGCTGTTGTTGGTTTTAATTCATCAGTAGCTCTTACTTGTTTTGGTACTTGAACAACTACATCCGTAAAACGAACTTTAGAATTTAATCGATGAATGTGTGCTTTCTCAGTATCAAATGCTACTACAGGCTCAACATCAAATATTGTTAACTGCTTTGGCATTACAATCCTCCTAAGCCTCTTTTTTATATTTAGATAACACTTGTTCTAAACGTTTACGTTCACCCTCTAAATCCATTTCATCGTGCTTTACAGGCTGGGATTGCACTTCTGTATCTTGTGTATGTAACCAATCAGGGACGATTTCTTTTCTAGTATTACTTCTCCCACCACGAGACTGGTATTTCTTACGGAATTGAGTTTGTGCAGCTTCAACATCAGTAATACTCTTATACCCCTTAGCATGCCAATCTCTTAAAATACCTTGTACATAAGACATATTAGGTGCATTCTTTTCTAAAGCTATTTTCATTGCTTTGATAACAAGCTGTGCATTCAAATCTTCAATCCACGCATTAATACCCTCAGCTACAAATGGTTTAAGAACTCCAAAGTTTTGCTCATAAAATGCTATTGGATTTTCTTCTGCAACTTTTTTATCTCTTGAGCAGCTTGCTGCTTCTTCTTTTGTTTTTGTTTCTTCTTTTTCTTTTGTTTCTGTTTTTGTTTCTTCTTTTTCCTTCATAGTGTCTTCGAAGCCCCTTATAAGCCACTCAAAACGAGCTTGGAAGTATTCCTTAATACGAGGAATTTTAAAATCTTGCTGCTTTTCTAACTCTAAACATGTCTCATAAAAATCAATTAAAAAATCTTCACATTTAATATTCTGGATTTCTTTTAACACACACTTTTCAATATTCAAATTTGTAATAGCATTGAATTTAAGCCAATTAAGCAACATAATTTCTTTCGTCTTTTTGTTGTAATAAATTTTCCCGTAATCAGCAAAACGCTCTAGCAGCTTCTCAACCGTCTCACGGTTATACCCTGTATCCATTTCTATCACTCGTAATGGAAGCTCATAGATACCACTTTGAGAAGTTTTGCTATTAGTCATTAAGTATAAGTAGAAGTATTTTTCCTCCGGTGTAAGGTCTAAAACGAAAGCATCTTGCCAATATGAAACTTGAACGGGTCTATAAACTGCCATATTATTCATCCTCCATTGTTTTACTTGATTTGCTTTGATATACTTAATCCAATTCTATTTTTAGAAAGACTCTCTATAAGAGTCTAAAATCTATCACTCTGCCAAGTGATAGATTTTTTATTTTCTTCGACTAACTACTGATGCATTGATCCCCTGCCCTTGAAGGCTTTTAACAACTACACGATAACTCTTTGATACATCGTGATCCTCTTTTTCATTACGAAGGCTCTTGAATTCTTTTGCGCATCTATTTAATTCCTTCTCCCAATGATTTGCTTCATCTAATGAACCAGCATTGAACATGTTATGAATACATGTCACCATGCAGTTATGTAATTCATTTGCAAAAGCAAAATCACCTGGTAGAACTAAGTCGAACAGACGATTACATTCTACTTTCATAATTCGCTCCCCATTTTTAATAATTTGATACTGTACGCATCGTTATGACCAGAATGTAATGTATATTATGCGGTTAGAGTTAACAAATCTTTCTGGTCATAACGACAAGCACAACAGCTTGTCGCACTAAATTGTTATATGCTATAATTTATCTACTGTCATGATTGGCTATCGCAGGCTACGCGGTGGCCTTTCCTTTTTTCTTTTTGTTTTTCAAAACAAATGCTGCTTCTATAATTCGAATTCTTATCTCCATTAATTTCTTCTCTTGTTTTAGGTCCCTAGCTTTCATATAGTCTCCACAAACTGCTGCAATTCGAATATCACCATATAAATTTGCTTCCTTACGAATTAGAGTTTTATATTGTTTTAAAGTTGGACTTGCATAATCAATTGTCATAACTTAAACCTCCCTAATAAAATAATTAAATTAAGCTTTTATATACTTCCTAGCTCGTAATGATACTTTCCAGTACTTAAAGATTTCTTTCATTGAAAAACCATATTGATCACATAGGACCGCTACGAGGCTCATCATTGAACCTGTAGCATCCAGGACTTCATGCATTACCTTTTTCAAATCCTCTTTCTCTCTTTCGGACCAAGTTTGTGAAGGTTTAGACCAACATACTGTATCAAGTTGTTCCAACGCTTCGTTGGTCTCTTGTTGGACCATGTACCTCATACTTGCAGGATGTAGATCTATAAGCTCTCCATTAAAAAATGGGATACTAACATAGCCAGTAGCTTCACTCCACATTTTGAAAAACAGTTGTGGATCATCAATGCCTTCTGTAATACATTTTCTTAAATCCTCTGGTAACTTTCGTTTTTCAGTTTCATATTTTGCTAGTGACTCACGACTCACGGGGATTTCTGAGGAGAGTTGTTCTTGGGTGATTCCCTTTCGTTTGCGTGCCATAGCAACTTCTTTTCCTATGGACATCGTTTACTTCCCCCATTCGTACCTAAAGCAATATTTATTTGTGACAACTTACTATGGTAATTTATTATTAGACGGATTCTTTAAATGGATTGTAATACTCAGTATTGTTTTCTACCCATTCAGTGTGATTCTCCATCCACTTAAAAAGAAGGTGTGTAGGAATAAGAACTCCTGCTTCACGGCATACTGGAAAATCAGAACGGTTTAATAACTCAGATGCTTTTGTACGTTTGATATGTAACAGTTCCATTAATTCCGTAATAGTTAAAAATGGTGGTAGTTCTTTCATTGGCTGAATATGTTCAGTTGCGTTTTGTACTTCTTCTCGGATTATTTTACGGAATGATTCGATGTCAAAATTAATCATATTTCTCCCCCCTAGTAGTCTTTTTTAAAACCGCACATTTTGTGTTGTTAATAATCAAAAAAAATAGATTGAACTGTAACACCATAAAAATTAGCTAATTTTATTTTTATACTATCTCTTGGAATTCTCTGTGCATTCTCATACATTTGCAATGTACTCACACTGATTCCTATAGCCTCTGCAATTTCCTCTCTAGATTTTCCATTTCTTAAATTAACAAGAGTTGCCGCTACTTTTCTCTTATTCATATCTGAACCTCCCAACCACACATATTGTGTTGTTATTTTTAAATATAAACCACACATTTTGTGTTGTCAACACTTTTCGTGCGGTTGAAACTTATAAACTTAATTAAATAACACACAATGTGTTATTATAAGGACAGGTGATAAAATGAAAACATTTGGAAATATACTTCGCGAATTAAGAAAAGAAAAGAAAATAACTCAAAAAGATTTAGCACATATGCTTAAACTTAGTGAAAGCACCATCGGTATGTACGAGAGAAATGAGCGCCAACCCGATTATGACACATTAAATCGTATTGCTAATTATTTTAAAGTAACAACTGACTTCCTGCTTGGAAGAACAACTAGTTATCCAGAACCTATGCCAGCTGATATTGATGAAGATCCAGAACTGAGTCTCTGGTTTAAAAATATTAAAGATGCTTCACCTGAAAAACGCGAGGAGTTAAAACGCTTTTGGGCGTTTATAATGCAGAACGAAAAAAATAGAAAAAATGGAGATAAATAAAATAGAGGGTTTATTAACAACAAAACACGCTTTATGCGTGTATTTGTTTTACAATATATTCATTTTATCAATATATTATCTTTATTAAATAGAGAAGGGTGGTTAATATTATCATTATACTTTAAGTAGTAAAGTGCAACATTTCAGAAAAGGAGGTTCTTGAATGAACTGGAGAAAAATTTTTGGTTATCGCTCTAAAACAGGATGGAAAATGTTTATCGCTTCTATTTTTTATATCTTAATTTTATTTTTGATACTTCAAGCAATCATTCCAAATTCTATCCATCCCATAATTGTTAACATAAGTCTTTTGGGTTTTTTGTTAAGCTTACTAGCTTTAATTATTGGATTAATAAAACCACAATTGGTGTTACCCAAAATACAAATTAAAACAAGAAAAAAAGTGTTATTTTCATATTTATATCTGGCTTTAGCATTCTTTTTAATGGGTAGTGCGTTTCTTGATGTAAAACCAGCTTCCAAACAAACTACACAAAAGGTAGATACAAAAGTTTCCACTTCAGCTGATACCAAAGAAGACACAAAGAATAAAGAGGAAACTGATCGCAAAGCTCAGGAAGACGCTGATCGCAAAGCTCAAGAAGACGCTCAACGTAAAGCTCAGGAAGACGCTGATCGCAAAGCTCAAGAAGACGCTCAACGTAAAGCTCAGGAAGACGCTCAACGTAAAGCTCAGGAAGATGCTCAACGTAAAGCTCAGGAAGACGCTCAACGTAAAGCTCAGGAAGATGCTTCTCAAAAGAAAAGTGCTATCGTTTCCTCATCTAGTGGTAATCATGGAGGTTCTAATGGCCAGCCTTTCCAGAATAACCCTAGTGATGACAAGGAATCCAACACTACTTGTAAAGGACAAATTAAAGGAAATGCCAATTCTAAAAAATATCATGTTCCTGGTGGTCAATATTACGATTCTACAAAAGATAATATCGTATGGTTCTGTTCAGAGGCTGATGCTCAGGCCGCTGGCTATGTGAAATCTAAGAGATAAAAAATCACCATATAAAGGGAAGTTCTCTAAAAGAGCTTCCCCTTATATGGTGTATATATGTAAAAAAACAGATGTATTCGATCTATAATATCCATCTCTTTCACATCGCTACTTTTTTCCATAATTTCCACCGATAAGTAACTCTACTTTTACAATTTTTTAAATAAATCTTCTTCTTTTAGCTTTATTTCTTCTTCAATTAACTCTTTATATTTTAATGCTTCAAAATAATCAAAAGTAAATGCGCTACTATCCCGTCTCCTGTCATTATTACCTCTTCTAGCAAAATTCTCATAGTAAGTATACAAATGAATTTCAGATTCTTCTCTACTCATATTATTTAATTGTAGATTTTCAAAATCGGCAACAAAACTATTTTGTCCTGTAGCCATTTCAGGCTCAATAGCTTCTGGTACACCTGAATCTATTGATGATTTATATGTAGTTAAATGAACAATAATATCCGCATACTCATGCTCAACTTCTTCTATTTGCTCTCCTACAGTAATAAGACAACCTATTTCTTCTTCAATCTCACGTACTAAGCTTCTTGAGGCTTTTCTCCTTCCTCCATTCTTGGAAGTCCCTTTCCCCCCATGGTTCGAAGGGTTTCTCTCGGTATCTTAAAATATTCCATTAGCTCTTTAGCCTTTACGATTTTTTTCGATTCCAATTGCTACCACCATACTTTATCATATATTTTATTCTTTATTACCATATATTAATATTTAATTCCTAGCAAGATATAAATTAGCAATCTCATACAGTTTAATATATATAAATTAATATATAAAAATAACACTTCAAACTTTTTCTCTTTTATTATAAAATAAGAACGAATGTTCTTGTTTTATAATTTGAATGGAGTGAAAATCATGTTTCAATCGCAACGCTACTATACAACACAACTTGAAGACTATATCCAGCAATTGTACCAATCCATATCTATTATTGTTCCTGAACAAATAGATATGATAGAGATTGCGAAAAAGCTAAACATTTGGCTGTACTTTGCTCCGTTTGGAAGTCATGCAATGGAAAGGAATCAAATAGCTAACTTAGTTATTGATAATCGTATCTCTCAGCAAGAACAATGGGAGGATTTTGGCCATGAGACCTGTCACATCCTATTTCCTTCTGGTAATCAATTATTAATGCGTCAAATGTTTCTAGATTATCAAGAAGCAAAGGCTAAAAACTTCGCACAACAATTTTGTGTACCTACTTTTATGTTACGAAAGCTTCCTCCCCTACAGTTAAAAGCATATATAATCTCAGAAAAATTCAATGTAACAACACAATTTGCTGAAAAAAGGCTTTTACATTATGAAAATCAATTATTAGCAAGTAAATTACAGAACCAAATATCACAATACTGTAATTTTTAAAACTAACGATACAGGAGGTATTGAATATGAAAGGAAGTTTTCGTAAACGTGGAAATACGTGGTCTTTTACAATAGATATCGGTATAGATCCAACCACAGGAAAACGACAGCAAAAAAGTAAAAGTGGATTTAGAACAAAAAAGGAAGCCCAAAATGCTGCTGCAACGATGATTACAGAGATAGAGAAAGGAATATATTTTGATGACAAACAATTAACTGTTTTAGATGTATGGGAAAAGTTAAAGCCTCTTCGTAAAGCTGAATTAAAAATTACATCTTATGAAAAAGACATGAGCTTAGTTAGGCTCTATATCCTTCCCCCATTTAGTTATAAAAAAATTAAAAGTATTAAGCCCATAATGATTCAAAGCTACTATGCTGAACTTAAGGAAAAAGGACTATCAAATGGTACAATCAGCAATATCCACCGCTGCCTAAGATGCATTTTCAAACACGCTGTAGAATGGGAAATCATACATGATAATATAATGAATAAGGTTAAAAAACCACGTGAAGAGCAAGGTGAGATGAAAACATGGTCCAGCGAAGAATGTAATCGATTCCTCCAGTATCTAAAAGAAAAAAATATTAAGTACCATATGTTCTTCTTACTTGCAATTTATACAGGTATGAGACGCGGAGAATTACTTGCACTAACATGGAAAGATATTGACTTTGATAATAAACGTATCTTGGTTAATAAATCACTTGTAAAAACAGAAAAAGGACTATTTAAAGCTGCTACAAAAACTAAATCTTCAAATAGAAGCATTAGTATCTCTTCTTTTGTTATAGGAAAGTTACAATCCTACTACTCTTATAAAAAGAAAGAATTTTTCCGCTGGGGTATACACTTGAATGAAGAAGCCTTTATTTTCACCGGCAATACGATACATTCGCCCCTACATATAGATGCTCCTCATCGGTTTTTGAATGATCACTATAAAAAAGCTGGTGTTTCTCGGATTCGTATACACGACTTACGACATACTCACGCTACACTCATGCTTCAGGCTGGAGAACATCCTAAAATCGTACAAGATCGCTTAGGGCATTCATCTATTCAAATGACTTTAGACAAGTATAGCCACATCACACAGAACATGCAGCAACAAGCAGCGGAAAACTTCGAGAGCATAATAAAATCTAATGAAAACACTTGATAAAAAATGAAAAGATTTAATGTGAGCAAAATGTGAGCATCGAGGAAAATCACCACTTAGAAACCTTGATATAATAGGGTTTTTCATACTATCTCGTTGAATCTTGGGAGAAGAATGAGCAGTTTTAGAATTGTTCATTTTATATTATATAAAACTACAAAAGTGTCACAAGTGCCTGTCATACAAGCATTTGCGACACTTTTTATTAACTACACTAATGCTTATTACTAAAAATTCAACTTTAAAATATAAATAAAAAAAGAAAAGGACGATTTCTATCGCACTTTTCAAATCACATCCTATAAAGGCACTCTATTAGGATCTTCTCTTTCTAGGACCTACAATTAATTTAATTGCTGTTCTTTCTTGATTATTGATAGAAATCTCTTGAAATGCTGGAACAAAAGCCAAATCAACACCACTTGGAGCAACAAATCCTCTTGCAATCGCAATTGCTTTAATTGCTTGATTTAAAGAACCTGCCCCAATTACTTGGATTTCCACATTGCCATTTGCTCTTAGTACACCTGCTATTGCACCTGCAACTGAATTTGGACTTGATTTTGAAGATACCTTTAATATATTTTCCATGTAAGTTGCTCCCTCTATTATTTAATAGCTCTTTCGTTACAGTTTTAAATATTTCAACGTATCTTTAACTATTATTCACACCAAAAGCAAACAATGCTTCCTATGTAAATGAATTCGATACCTTTCGTCTTCTTCCTGCCCAACTGCACAAATAAAAAGTAACGAATAAAGACTCTAATATACAAACGTTTAAATAGGAGCAATTCGCTAAACGACAACATTATCGCACCAAAAAATAACAATGCTACTTTTTCAGGTGCAATTCGTATAATAAGCGTTTCATCAATAATTCAATTTATTTAGAACTTCAGTTCATTTTTCTACCAAATTATTAATTTTTTCGTCTTCAAAAATCGTTATACATATTATTCTAATAAACTATATTTCACCATTTGAGTGCTTTATATTCCAAATCTACCACCTTATACAGGATAGGCATACATGCCAATAGTAGTTCATTTACATATACTACTATGTATCTTGCATTTATTAATCATCAGGAGGTAATATATTGGGTTCATACTATCGTTCTTCAAACTCGTATAAAAGATGTTCCTGCCACGATTCACATAAACCATCAAAGCCAGCTTACGGTACTTTCTGGAAAACTGAGTTTATAACTGTTCCTTTTGGTGGTTCTTTCCCATTATAGAACGTAAACCCCTATTTCATTATTCTGTTAACCTAATAAACATAAAAAATTGCCGTCCCCTTCTAACACAAGGTTTCGGCAATTTTCATATCAAAATCTATTCACTCTTACTTCTCCACATAAACCGACTTAACAATCGTACGATTATAAGGTTTTCCTTCTTTATTTATCCCTTTTATATCCATCGTAACGTTATATACCCCTGGTTGCTTTATGTCCTTCAAAGCACCTGTAAATGTATTTGTATTAACATTTTGTAATTCATTAAATTCAGAGACTAGCTTCCCTTCTTTATTAACAACTCTTACTGTTATGGAAAGATTTCCTTTCATTTCAGGTGCCGCAGGTGATTTTTTCAGTTTATACTCTGATTTGTTAATTTTGACTTTTGTTGGCATTTGAAGAACGAATGGCGCGCCACTTTTGTGATCGCTTACAATTAAGTATGCATCTTTCGACTGCTTCGCCATCATTTTAACTCTCCATTCTCCTACGTCCATTTTGTCAAATTTAAATGTACTAATTGTTGCCCCATTAAAGAAAGATTCACCTTCACCAGTAGTTATCGTACTATCTTTATTTGTATACACTTTTCCTTTTGGAGATATTAGTTGTATTTCTACATCAGAAGCAGCTGTTAATACAGAAACCATTCCTTCTGCCTTTTTATCAACCGCCACAGCTTGCTCTATCCACTGACTTTGTGGCAATTCTCCCCCTAAAATATTTTGATTAGAAGTTGTATTTAATTGCTCTATATTTTCTTCTGAACTATTACTTGGTGCTACTAAAGGTGGCACGCCTACATTTGCAGTACGTAAATATGGTTCAATTCGTGCGAAAACAGCTGATCCTTTTCGTATATTGTCATGATCAAATTTGGAATCTGTAAATAAATGTGTGCCATATGGTAGCTTAGCACTCCATTCATTTACTAATCCATCATTCGAGCCGTACGATGACAAATATAATCCGCCCATAGATAACGCAGAAAATACTGGTCCCCAGCTAGTCCCAGTAGCCGTATAGTAACGGTTTAATTTAACTGCTGGATTATTATCTATCGTTGAACGAAATTTTGCCATTTCCCCTATCTGTAACGCGTACGTACCATCATCTTTTTGACCTAATATAGAAGCAAGCCAACCTGCCCACCAACTATATGATAAATCCGCTAAATTTGAGCCGTGATGTGGTGTCGCAAGTGTAATAACATTCCCAACAAATCGATTCGCACCATATCCAACTAATGCCGCTTGTGTATCTATACCACCTTTACTATGCGCTACAATAGTAACCTTTTTACCGAAATGATTATATATTTCTTCCAGTTTTTGTGCTAACAATTTTCCGTTGTCCCACTGACTAGCCGATCCTTTCCCTGCCGCATCATATAATTGAATAAATACCGTTTGATATCCCGCTTTCAAAGCATAGTCATACATATCATTTATATCGTGATATACAGTCTTTCCATACCAACTATCCGCATTACCATTTCTGCCTTGTACAAAGAGAATTGGAGGCTTATTCTCATCATAATTAGTTGGTTTTTGTCCTAAAAACCAATCGCCAGGTGTAAATACTTCTGTATCAGGAAACCCCTTTCCAAGCTCTTTTACAACTTCTGCCCTTACATTTGTGCTAATCGATGGAGCCATGATAAAAAATATAATTAGTAAGGCAACACATCTTCTCATTAATCGCATGTTACTCCCCCCACTTTTTTTGAAAGAAGGTGCTCTTTGTAATAATTTATATTTTCTCCCTTAATAATAGCTAATCTTTTTATTTGAAAAAGATGTTAGCCCTATATTCAGGTGATTACTCGTACACCCTCTTCCTTAACTCACGTTATTCTCTTCGTTTCCATCTCTTCCTTTTGAGTAAACACGACAAAAAAATTTCTCAATAATTGTTAACTTCACTACATCAAGATGTTTTTCAAATCATGATTGTTTATATAAAGCATACAAATCTTGAAAAAATTCTATTAAAAAAACATTTTATTACTAATTAGTTATTTAAAAACATAATGAAGATATGTATTTTCTTTTCATTACATACAAACGAATTTAAAAGGAGCTTGTATTGTAAGACTTTCCTATGACTAAATATTTAACTGAAATTTCAAAATATAAAATCATATTTCCAGAAACATATATTATGATAATTTTTGCAGACTTGAATTAAGTTTTTAGAAGTACTAACCTATCGGTAAGCAGAAGAAAATTCTGTAAAAAGAAAGGAGAATGCTTTATGATGACCAATTTACAAAAGGAGTTTTTTAAACGATTAAAAATTCCCGCAAAAGAACTAACATTTGATGATTTAGATGAAGTCCTCTTAAAAATGGGAATGATTTTCCCCTATGAAAATCTTGATATTATGGCTGGTACTATTAAAAACATTTCAAAAAATAACTTAGTAGAAAAGTTACTTATTCAAAAAAGAGGCGGTCTTTGTTATGAATTAAATTCCTTATTGTATTACTTTTTAATTGATTGTGGGTTTCAAGTATACAAAGTAGCTGGTACTGTATACGATCTTTACGATAATAAATGGAAACCTGATGATGGTCATGTCATTATCATTTTAAGTCATGATCATACAGATTATATTGTGGATGCAGGTTTTGCATCTCATCTCCCTTTACATCCAGTCCCTTTTAATGGCGAAATCATATCTTCTCAAACGGGAGAATATCGAATTTACAAACGAAATACCCGAAAAGGTACACATATTTTAGAAATGCGAAAAGGCGCAAACGGCGAATCTACAAGTTTCTTACAATCTGAACCTTCAAACGAATGGAAAATAGGCTATGCTTTCACTATAGATCCAATAGATGAGAAAAAAGTGAATAACATTCAAAAAGTAATTGTAGAGCATAACGAATCGCCTTTTAATAAAGGGGCTATCACTTGTAAATTAACTGATTATGGTCACATATCATTAACGAAAAAAAATTATACAGAAACCTTTAAAGGCACAAAAAATAAACGACCAATAGGTTCTAAAGAATATGCTCGCATTCTTCGTGAATCTTTTGGAATCACTCAAGAGAAATATGTAGGAAAAATATTAGAAAGAGGCTAGTTGATTAAAAATATTTCATAATAAAGCAGATTCTATATATAGAATCTGCTTTATTTTATAATTTTTTATAGCGTAATTCCTTATCAGTGTTACTCTTTTAAAAGACTAGTATTATTAAGCATTTCTTTTTGTGCCATGTATTACTTACATTTCAATTATATACTCATCATCATATTTATCGTATTGTAGCCCTGCTCCTATTTTTGATTCCGTAACTTGATCCCTTAAAAACGGTGCGGCTTCCATTTTGCTAGTTGCAATTTCAATTCCATATTTTTTCGTTAAATGAGCTAACTCTATTAAAAACCACTCTCTTCGCAATGAAACTGGAATATCTAATGTTCTTCTTTTCATATATAATAGCACCTCTTTTATTTTCATAACTTAAAAGAATATCACTTATCAAAACTATCGTTCATCACAAACGCCAATGAAACATTATAGTATATGCATGTCCATTTTAAACGTGCTAATATAAAACACCATTATAGTTTACATAAAATAATTATGTAATAGTAGAAAGAGGAGGCTTGTCCTCCTCTTTCTACTATAGAGATTTAAATTAAGAACATCTTGGTACACCAAAAGCTAAAAATAACGCTGCTACTCCTGCTGTAATCGGTACTTTTAACGTAATTACATCGTCTACCTTCGTTACTAAAAAGTACGCATTACCTTCTTGTAATATACAATTCACTAACAATTGAAATTCCATTCAAATCTCCTCCTTTCAATCGATATACTTTAATTTATGAAATCTCTTTAAAAAAGTAATAGGAAATATATACATTTTTCCTTATATACAAATTAATTGTTTATATGTCTATTAAAAATATCAATTTTCGAAATTTATATAAAACGTGTATTATCCAATAAGTTCCTATATAATCAATAGAGAAAATCTTACAAATAGAGGTATGAAAATGGCTATTTTGAGTAATATTGGTGGCGTATTACTTCTATTTGCTTTTATTCTTTTAATCTTATGTATCCTTTTCCTTCTTTAAGAAAAATGGAAAAACAAAACAATATGGTCGTCCTACCGTTATCCTTTTTATAATTTCTATTGTATTAATAATGACCGGTACAACAAAATCTGAACACCCAGTTATCGAATTTTTTACTTTGGCGTTGTATATCTTCCAACTCATTAAAGATTGGAATAACACTTTCTAATTTCTTTTTATCGATACGTTCATTTACAAGGTCCCGTCCTAACATTGAAATGAATGTACCAATTATAACCGCTTGTGCTGGTTTAGCTAATTTGGCTTTATCCATCCTTCATCCCTCCAAAATAAAAAGCACCCGAATGGATGCTTTTTCATTAAGTATTACATTTGCATTTCAATCATGGTAAATGAAGTTTTATTCTTCTTTCAATCACCTAATCTTATTTACATTTATCTGTTTCAGCAATATTAAGTAACTAAAAGAAGAGCAAAACCCTTCTCCGTTTATACAATGTAAATTGCAATTGAATGTGAAATGAAGAACAACCATTCATCCAGTCTGCAACCATCGCCACCAGTTATGAAGCTCCATTTTCAGAGGAATTTTATGAGCAATGTTTTCGTCCACTTCTCACAATACAAATATATCACGTTAACTCCAAAACGACCGGCACATTTACTGCAAAAAAGCGGTCACGAATCTGCCACCTTTCTTTAATTGATTGTAGCTCTTATTCTATTAAGTAATGAATCTTTTAATTCCCTCTCATCTTTCCAAACAATATGGCTATATTGTCTAGTATCAAAATGCAGATTTGCTAAGTCATTTTCCCTGCAAGTCCATATTACAGGTTTACCAAGTCCCATTGCATATCCTGCTTCAAAATAGACTTCACCTCTATGTTCAGTAAAATCTGCAATTATAAATTTACTTCGTCTTATTTTAATTATAATCTCATCATCAATTTTGTTATTGTGTTCCACTTTATCAATTCGAATAGGCTCATAACCTGCTTCTTTTACAGCCGTTGCAATTGCATTCTTATATAGACTATCCATTTTTGGACTAAACGACATAGCGACAAACACCTGCTTAGTATCCGCTTCTCTTCCCTTTTCTAATTCTGCAATACGATTCCACCCTTTTGCTGTAACTGTAATATGTGCAGGAAAATCTGCTGCAGATAGCTTAGATATCTCAATTAATTCGTCCTGAAATAATTGGTTCGCTATATATTTCATTTCCAACAAATGAACACTCTGTACAAAAAATAGAGATTTATCTGATTCACGAATATATAATGGGTCACCTGGAAATTTTGACAATTTAGCTAAGTTTATTAATGACTCATCCAATCTATCAGAAGCACTATCTGGATATTCACTTAATAGATCCGCTAAAAGATAAATAGGATACGGAAATTCTGAAAGATTTTCATCTGGTCGATTAAGAAAAATCATTATTTTTCCCATCCCTCTAATGTTTCTCTTTCTTAAAATTGCAGAAAGTTTTCTCTTCTGCTCTACATTTAATTCGATTCTCGCTTCTTCAATCATGGAAAATGTGCCACAATTCTCACATTTATATTGCTCTGCACGTCCCCCTCCCACTCCTACTAATTGGGGTTCCTCAATAGAGTTTTGACAAACCGGACATCTTTCCCTCATCACAACCACCACTTTCTTGTTAATAGCATAATATTAACATATAAATAATTGACTTACCCTTATCTTATATTGTGTGTAACTGATCCTATCACTGAATCCCTTGCTATCATTAATTTTATTTAACTTTCTCTTTTGAGTTACACAGTACAAAAATTATGAGTAGCTGTATAGGGAGGGATACCACCAGCATTTTTCAAAATAACCTACGCTATGCGGGAACATAAAATAAAGCTGCCCATATGGACAGCTTATTTACATAATTCTCGAAAGTGGAAGTTAATCAACGAGGGTTTAATCTCAATATTTTCTTGATTTAATGATAATAGAAGATGGTCTCCGTTTTTCATTTATTAATTCTGGCATTTTTTCTAATCCTGTTGGAGTTGACTCTGGCTCAATAATTTTCTCAATTACAAAACCGTTGTCTATAAGAGTATTAATTAATGTTGAAATTGTTCTGTGATATTTAACAACACCATCTATCCACCAATGTTCCTCTCTTTTTCCTTCTTCTTGATAATTATCTAATGCCCAATGCAATCTGTTTCCATTATTATCCTTAAACCAATTATTCATTTCCTTTCGAGCTGTTACTATTGGATGTTCTGTTGAAAAGATAAATTCACCATCATTTTTTAACAGATCTCTTATTTTCTTAATTAGATGTGAGTAATCTTCTATGTAATGTATAACTAAAGAACTTGTTATTAAGTCGAATTTTTGATTTGGCAAATTAAGTTCTTCTATTGGTACACACATATAATCTATTTTTTCGTTTTTGTTATACATTTCAGCTTGTTCAATCATATTTCTTGAGATGTCCACTCCTATAACTTTCGAGGCACCATTTTCTACACAGTACATAGAAAAATGACCAGTTCCACATCCCAAATCTAATACAGACTTATCTGTAAGATTAGCAATTATAGATTTAATTGCTGGCTGTTCAACAAAATCATTAAAGGTAAATCCATTTTCACGTAATGACTTATAATTTTTAAAGAAAAACGGATTATCATAAATGTTTTGTTTCATTATATACCTCCTATAATACAATCTATATTTTTTATATTCTAGGGGGCATCCAAAAATTCCTATATTAACCAAAATACACTTCAACTAACCTGCCAGTTAGTTGAATAAGGAACAGTGTATATCCTATACATGTTAGGTTGACATAACGTCTCATTATCGGAAGTGAAATGTGCTTATACATCCAGGCTGTTGATGATAGCTAATATTTGATGATCTGTCCATTTGCCATTAATCTTTACATTTTCTTTAGCTATACCTTCTTTTTTAAATCCTACTTTTTCTAATACACGAATAGATGCTATATTGCTAGGCATAGCTCCTGCTTCAATTCTATGTAGTTTTAATTCTCTAAATGCAAAGTCTACAACAAGTTGTAGAGCCTCTGTTGTATAGCCCCTTGAATTATGCTCCCTATCTAAGGTAAATCCCGTATAACAGCTTTGGGCGGGATCCCTAGCAATTTGAGTTAATGAAATGTCTCCGATAAGTTTATCAGTTGCTTTTAAAAAGATTCCAAAAGCGTAAACTTGATCTTCAGCTTTCTTTTTTAATGCTCGTTCAATGCGTATTTTTTGATGTTCTTCTGTATAAAAGACTTCTGGGAGTAATGGACAAACTCGTTGAAAAAATTCGCGATTTCTAGTGTGTAAGTTAGCTAACTCGCTCGCGTCAGAAATTTTGTAAAGTCGAAGATATATTTGCTGTCCTACTAGTTTCATAAAAAACCTCCGATATCCTTTTAGTACAATTTTATTCTCGTCAAATCTTATAAATTCCTTTTTTATATTATATTCATGTTAAGCTAATATGACGTCTCATTATCGATAGCAAGGAAAGGTGGGCCCATCCTCTGACAAAGGAATTTCCTTTTTTTGTTCTACAGATTTATGCATTATTTTATACATTCCTATCCTGACGCAGGTTTTCGGGTTCTCTTTTGTTACTGAATTATCCAAAAACTGTATAAATTTTTGTATGCTCTTAGCATGGGGGTTTTCAAAAACGGTGACGGTACCCCTAGATTTAAAAAGAAAAAAGCAATGATTCGATTTCAAACCTAGTCATTGCTTTATCTATTGCATCTTGATTTACACCTATATAACGTAACATGACCTTCTCTGAAGAGTGATTGAATATCTCCATGATTAATGTGCTATGTTTTTCGTTTGCATGTACATATGGTACCCGTACGTCTTTCTTAGCGTATGCGTTCTATTTCATCTAAACTAAACTCTGCTGCGGCTATACTTAATATCTTATATTCCATACTACGACCGATAGGACGATTCTTTCATTGTCTACTTTGTAATAGGTATTCATGATCTTCTCTTTCTTCTATAAACCATTTCAGTTCTCTTTTTAATGCTGCAGTATTTTGAATACGTTTTTGTTTTCCTGTTTTCTTTTCCCTCATAGAGATATGACTCGTTTTTACATCTTCTACCTTCAATTTTAAAATGTCAGAGATTCTCAAGCCTGTATTGATTCCCATAATGAATAAAATTTAATTTCGTGCACACTTCTCCTTAAAATACTCTTTTAGCTGCTGTATTTCTTCTGGATCACGTATCTGCTGAACAAAATTCATTATTCATTACCTCCAGTTTCTTCAGTCTCATATACTTCTAATCTAAGAGCAAAAGCTAATTTATAAAAAGCACTAGATCTATTTCGTCTATACGTACGCTCACTCATACCAACATTTGCTAAAGCAATATCTTCTGCTGGCTTCCCTACCATATTTGTTGGACCATGATATCTTACCTCGCTAGATGCTGTAACCTTCATTTCATGTCTAATCATCCCAAATTGTCTATAAATACGAACATTTTCAAGAACCTCTTCTAAACGAGCCTGCGTTGCTTTGCGATCAATTTTAGGTAAGAAAGTTAATTGCGCCATATATAAAAACACCCCTTATACATTTTGTTAATAAAAAAGCGGAAACCAAACTATAGAGCAATATTACTAATGCTCTTATAGTTCGATGTCCGCTGATTCTTACAGTAGGACTATATTTATAGATATTGTTATATTATTTTTCCACATTTTAGTAACTTTCTTATTTGAAAAAGATTATTTTGTAACAATTTTATAAAATCCATCTTCATTGAGCAATTTATATCTAAAAGGAGTAATTATGAAAATTTTGAAATACATATTACTTAGATTGTTTGGATTGCATTATTCGGAATATGGTGGGCTATATTCTTTCATTGAGTGTTTTTTAATCTCAACATCCATTATAAATTTTAAAGAAAACTTTTTAGATCAAGTAGCATATCATACTAGACAAGGATATATTCCACAAAATTTTGAAAGGAGGACTCTTTATGAATACAACTTTAATTTCTCATTTTTATAACGAAGAGTATCTGCTTCCGTGGTGGTTAATGCACCATACAAAATTATTTGATCATGGTATTCTTATTAATCGTGGGTCTACTGATCGTTCGGTTGAAATATGCAAATTATTTGCACCTCATTGGGAAATCCGTGATTCAAAAGTATTAGAGTTTGATGCCGTATTAGTTGATCAAGAAGTAATGAACATAGAAAAAGAAATTACGGGCTGGAAAATGGTGTTAAATACCACTGAATTTCTTTGCTGTTCTAATAAAGAAGAGTTTTTTTCATCACTTACTAAATTAAAAAGAAAGATGTATTCCATTAGAACTATTTTAATGGTAGATGACCCTATGCATGCCTACACTAAACCGAGATATGGAATTCCACTTGTCAAACAACGTTTTCATGGAATAGTAATTCAGCCTAGTCCTCTTACCATTTATAACGGCGGTAGATTAATTCATAATTATTCGCATGGTAACTATTCAGTAGGAAGACATAACTCGTTCTATTCGTTTACTATTTACAAGTATCCTGCTTTCATTTTAAAGTTCTTTTACAGTCCATGGAACAACGCTATGAAGGACCGGAAACTACAGATTGGTCCTACTCTTTCTAAACATAGCGCCCAGAATGGTTTGGGTACTCATCATCTTGTAACACTAGCTAAATTAGAAGAAAATTATCTACACTATGCAAACTTAACTAGCGATCTTCGATTAATGCCAGAATATCAATTGTTATTTCCAGATTTATGTTTTCCAAATTAATTATTGTATCTATAAATCAACACAATCCATAATTATTCAAATAACGCTTTTATGAAAAGTTATTTCTCTTAAATTATTCAGACATTTTCATGGCTTATTTTCATATATTCAGTATTCCCTCAATACACTAAGAAAAGTATACAAAGTGAATGGAGGTTAAATATGCTTATCACAAATATTTATGATTTTATAGCCAAGTATGGGCGTCCCCCTCACTTTCACAAAGATTTCCCTTTAATCTTATTTTGGAGCCAAAAAAGCGGCTGCACTTCACTCGCATATTGGTTCTTTTATCACATTAATTTGTTTAAAGAAGTTGTAAAATATAGCCCATTTGTTCATAACTATGAATTTGAAATTTATAAAAATTCCATACCATATTTCACTGATTTAGCCAACGCATTACAAGCAAAAGAAAAAGACACGTATAAATTGGTAAGAAACCCTTTCAAAAGAGCTGTAAGTTCCTTTATTTCTCTTATACCAGCGCCATATTACGAATCCACTGAGTGGAAGCCAATCCGTCGTTATCTTTATGGTGATGAATCTTGCAATAAAAAGATTTCCTTTAAACTGTATTTATATTATTTAAAAGCGCATGCACCAAATTTTGAAGGTGTAAACCCACACTTCACACCTCAATATATACAAGGAGAAGAAGAGTTCGTTACAAATTACATTTACCTTGAAAAATTCTCTACCCATCTGTCTATCTTAGAAGACAAACATTGTTTAAAAAAATCTCCATTAAACGGATTAATAAACTCGTGGCATCACCAAAGTAATCTAGCAAATTACAAAGGTAACTATGCAGATGGTGATATTACAGATCCCTTATTCCCAAGGCATCCGACCTATGATAGTTTTTATGATGAAGAAACGATTCAATTAGTTGAAGATATCTTCAAAGAAGATTTCACTACTTACAAATATCCCTCAACATTACTTTAAAATATAAACATTTTCCTTATCATAAATTCATAATTATTACAGAGAAACTTAAGCCACCTACTTAAGTTTCCTCATAATACTCCTGCAAATTGAAGTTGGGCACTATTCTAATAGTGCTCTTTTTAATGAATTTCAATTTTCAAAAGATTTCTATTGAGTCCCCCTCCAAAATAACTATTTTGTTCGACTTTCTATTAAGCTCTTTTTTAATAAACCTTACAAATTCGTAATACTATTGTCACCTAAATAGATAGTTAATTGGTTAATTCTGGTTTAATATAACAGACTGTTAGATTGATTAAATAAAACATTATTGGTAGGTGTGACACTTGATGGCAAGAAAATTATTACGCTACGTAATTGTAAGTATGTTTTTTCTAACTATTCCGATTATATTTATACATTTTGTATCGGCTCAATCCATTCCAAAAGAATACAGTGAAGAATGGCCCACAGTAAAAAAAACTGCTGAACTAGTTACAATTGGTTACTTTAAAAAAGAGAAGACTCTTGATATTGTAATAAAAAAAGTTGAGCCTCCGGAAGAATATAGAACACATGAGATTTACCTATTCGGACATGTTGCTGACGATAAAAAACAAAAGATTTCTGCTATTGTAAATTTTAGTGAGAACTATTCAATTAGAGATACATCTGAAGATTTATTTTAAGTCAAAGAGTATTTAACTTATGTTAGATGCTCTTTTAGCTAAAATAACGCTTTTGTTAAGATCCACGCATCCATTTCTTAGGTGAAAAACTTTTATAAAGGCATTTTTTTAGACAAATTTACCAGATTAATTAACAGAAACTTCGTGTTATTCTTAATTTGTTGAATAACCCAATACATTCAACAATGCTCTTGACTGCATACTTAGTATGCAACCATCCATCCAGATACCTTAGCTAATACGTCCCCAAAATCGTTATTATTGCTAAGGTATCTTTTTAGATGCCCTGTGTGCAGGGCTTTTTTATTTCAGTGATAACGCTCTTTTTCCCATATAATTATTGATGCTTGTAGTCCCATTTCTTAACAAAATTCAAATTTGATTATATTAACCGAATTTTTCGCTCTTCCATACGAATTACTTTTCCATTTTGAATATACAAATGATTGTTCACCAAATCCACCTTGAGGTGGTTCTATTAGTTGGACCTGACCATTTTTAACAACATATATTCCGTTTATTTTCAAAACTGACACATAATAAGTGATTTATATCACCACATTGATTTTAATATATTGCTATTCTTGGTTTAGTTATCACATTAAACTTTATGGAGGCATTCATATGGAACATACATTTACTGAAACTTCTATTGTCGGTGAGATTGTTACACAATTTCCGAAAGCTAGTGATCTTTTTAAATCATATAGAATAGATTTTTGTTGTGGTGGTAATAAACCACTTATTGATGCAATTAATGAAAGAAATTTATCAGCAACAGAAGTACTTACAGAGTTAAATACGCTTTATGATAAAACAAAACTATTAAACGAGTCTGAAATTGATTGGAAAAATGCATCTTATCGCGAATTGATTGATTATGTTATAAATAAGCACCATCGCTATTTAAATGAAGAGTTGCCACAATTAAGTCCGTATGTAACGAAAGTATTACGCGTCCATGGAGCTAGTCAGCCTCATTTAGCTCAAATTCATAAGCTATTTCATGAACTTAAGATGGAATTAGAACAGCATTTAATTAAAGAAGAAACAGAAGATTTCCCATTAATTTTAGAATTCGAACAACATCCAACTGATGAAAACTATGCAAAATTACGTAAAGTAGTGGATGAGTTAGAGAATGAACATAACCACGCTGGCAATATTATTAAAGAACTTCGTAAAGTGACAAATGACTTTACTCCTCCAGAAGGAGCTTGTGGCACTTATCGACTTGTTTACCAACGTCTTGAAGCTCTAGAATCTGATTTATTTGAGCATATACATTTAGAGAATAACATTTTATTTCCACGTGCAATTACGAAAGCATAGATAAAGCACAGGACATGAGTATACATGCTCATGTCCTGCTTTTTCATTGTGTAAGAAATAGTCACACTTCCCCTATCATTTCATTGGGCAGCTTACTATTATTTAATTAGGTGCGGGTCTCTTCACTCCCCCACCTACCCATATAAAAAATTCCCTTTCACTTATCTCTCCACATAAATCCGAATTTTAACAATTTGTGAATCATTATTAAGATGTGATAAATATCACATCTCCCTCTTTTTTTATTTTCTATAATAGAAACATAATATACTTTGTTCAACATTTCACATAAAAAGGGGAAATGAATATGAAAAAACGTTTAGTTATGATCGGAAATGGTATGGCTGGCATACGCTGTATGGAAGAAATATTAAAACATGATAGTGATTCATATGAGATTACTATTTTTGGAGATGAACCACATCCAAACTATAATCGCATTATGCTCTCTCATGTTTTACAAGGCAAAACAAATATGCAAGATATCATTATGAATGACTACAGTTGGTACGAAGAAAATGAAATAACCTTGTATACAAACGAAAGAGTTCAAAGTATTAACCGAGAAGAAAAAATCATTATCACAGAAAAGAATCGTACTCTTACATATGACAAACTCATTATCGCAACAGGTTCTAGTGCTTTTATTTTACCTGTTGAAGGTTCTACCCTTCCTGGTGTGACAGGATTTCGAACAATTGAAGATACACAATTTATGATTGATACTGCTAAAGATAAGAAAAAAGCCGTTGTCATCGGCGGTGGGTTACTTGGCTTAGAAGCCGCAAGAGGTCTTATTGATTTAGGAATGAACGTACATGTTGTTCATTTAATGCCGAGCTTAATGGAGCAACAACTAGATACAAAAGCAGCTTCTCTCCTTCGTGAAGATTTAGAAGCACAAGGCATGAAATTTCTCATGGAAAAGAAAACGGTAAAAATTCTTGGTACAGACCATGTTGAGGGCATTCAATTTGAAGATGGTGAAGTTGTAGATTGTGATTTAATTGTAATGGCAGTCGGGATACGCCCGAATACGCAAATAGCAAAAGATGCTAGTTTAATTGTAAATCGCGGTATTGTAGTCAACGACTATATGCTAACAAATGATGAATCCATTTATGCCGTTGGTGAATGTGCAGAGCATGACGGTATCGCCTATGGCCTTGTTGCTCCTCTATATGAACAAGGTGCAATATTAGCAAAACATATAACGAATTTACAAACTGATGGATATACAGGCAGCATCGTCGGTACGCAATTAAAAGTTGCAGGTTGTGATTTATTCTCTGCTGGCCAAATCTATGAAGATGATCAAACGAAAGCAATATCCATCTTTGATGAATGTAAACGTTCCTATAAAAAAGTATTAATTCGTGACAATAAAGTCGCCGGTATCGTTTTATATGGTGACACAGCTGATGGTACACGCCTCTTTAGTATGTTAAAGAAAGAAGAAGATATACAAGAATATACACCTGCTTCCATTCTTCACAAAGCTGGTGAAGAATGTGAACTTGACGTTGCTACAATGAGTGCGGATGACACGATTTGTGGATGTAATGGTGTTACGAAAGGCACAATCGTACATGCCATTTTAGAACAAGAGTTAACGACTTTTGAAGAAGTAAAAGGCTGCACGAAAGCCGCCGGTTCTTGTGGTAAATGTCGTCCACTTGTAGAACAAATTTTATCTCATACACTTGGAGATGCGTTTGATGCCTCAGCACAATCTGCCGGTATGTGTGGATGTACAACTTTATCACGTGATGAAGTCGTAGAAGCGATTCATGAGAAAGGTTTAAAATCGCCAAAAGAAGTACGAAATGTACTCGGTTTTGCACATGAAGACGGATGTTCGAAATGTCGTCCTGCTTTAAATTACTATTTACGTATGGCGATTCCAGAAGAATATGAAGATGATAAATCATCCCGTTACGTTAATGAAAGAATGAATGGTAACATTCAGCATGATGGTACATTCTCTGTTATTCCACGTATGTACGGAGGCGTTACAACTGCAGATGATTTAATGAAAATTGCTGAAGTTGCGAAAAAGTATGATGTTCCTCTTGTGAAAATTACAGGCGCAAGTCGCATCGGTTTATATGGTGTTAAGAAACAAGATTTACCTAACGTATGGGCTGACTTACATATGACTTCTGGATATGCGTATTCAAAATCACTTCGTAATGTAAAATCGTGTGTTGGTTCTCGTTTCTGTCGTTTCGGTACGAAAGATTCATTAGGGCTTGGTATGCTACTCGAACAATCATTAGAAATGGTAGATACACCTCATAAAATGAAAATGGGTGTAACGGGCTGCCCACGTAACTGTGCGGAAGTACTTACGAAAGATTTTGGCGTTGTTTGTGTCGAAAATGGATATCAACTATATATCGGCGGAAATGGTGGTACGGAAGTGCGTGAAGCTGATTTTGTAATGATTGTCCCTACTGAAGATGATGTTCTTCGCATCGCTACAGCTTACATGCAATATTATCGTGAAACTGGTATTTACGGAGAACGCACTGCCTACTGGACAGAACGATTAGGCTTCGATCATATAAAAGAAATACTGCAAGATACAAATATGGTCACTAAGTTAAATGAGCGTTTCCAAACAGCTCGTAGCACATATACGGAAGCATGGGGACAAGCACTAGAAACGAATTCATTAAAAGCGATGTATGAAGTAGAAACTGTAAAATAAGGAGCGTGCAGTATATGTTACAAACGAAAGAAAAAATAAAAATTATGCGTGCGGAAGACCTTCCTATTCAAATTGGTAAAGAGGTGCAAATGAAAGGTACGTCTATCGCCCTATTCAGCCTTTCAAATGGCGATATTCGCGCTGTAGAAAATCGTTGTCCTCATAAAAACGGTCCATTAGCTGAAGGAATTGTATCTGGAGAATTCGTATTTTGTCCACTACATGATTGGAAAATTTCATTAATAACGGGTGAAGTTCAAAAACCTGATGACGGTTGTATTCAAACGTACGAAGTAGAAGTTATTGATGGTGACATTTATATCAACATGTAATTTACAAAAGGAAGCCTCCCCTGGCTTCCTTTTAAATAAAAATAGATGAGGTGTGAATATGAACGGATATGTATATTTAGTTGGTGCAGGACCAGGTGATGAAGGGCTTATTACAAAAAAAGCGATAGACTGCTTAAAGCGTGCAGATATCGTCTTATATGACCGCTTATTAAATCCTAGATTTCTTCATTATACAAAAGAAACATGCGAACTTATTTATTGCGGAAAAATGCCGAAAAATCATACTATGCGACAAGAAATGATTAACGCCCACCTCCTTCAATTTGCGAAAGAAGGAAAAACCGTTGTACGCTTAAAAGGTGGAGATCCCTCTATTTTTGGTCGTGTTGGTGAAGAAGCAGAAACTTTAGCATCTGCGAACATTCCGTATGAAATTGTACCAGGTATTACATCTAGCATCGCCGCTAGTAGCTATGCAGGTATCCCCCTCACCCACCGTAACTACAGTAATAGCGTCACTTTACTAACTGGACATGCAAAAGGTCCTTTGGCCGATTATGGAAAATATAATTCATCCCACAATAGCGACACAATCGCCTACTACATGGGTATAAAAAACTTACCTACCATTTGTGAAAACTTACTACAAGCAGGAAAAAAAGAAGATACACCCGCAGCAGTCATTGAATGGGGTACAACTGGGAAACAGCGCGTTGTCACAGGGACTCTAGCAACCATTGTTCATAACGTCAAAACCGAAAATATTTCTAACCCTTCCATGACGATTGTTGGTGATGTCGTTTCCTTACGTAATCAAATCGCTTGGAAAGAACGTAAACCATTACATGGTAAAAAAGTTTTATTTGCATCTGCAACAAATAAAACAAGTGTAATGAAGCAAAGGTTACAAGAAACCGGTGCAGAAATATATCAAATTCCAACTTTCAAAAAGGAAGAATATACATTAACACTTGAACAAATCAATGAAATTTTTAACGTTGATCGCCTTGTTTTTTGTTCAGCTGAAAGTGTAGAAATCTTGATGCAAGCATGTAGTAAATACCAGAAAGATATTCGTTCCTTACAGGCAGAGCTGCAGCACATGAATGTTGCCACTCAAGAAAAACTTATGCAATATGGGCTACTAAGTAAACAAGCAAAGTTCTCTTCCCATACAACTGTTTATTTAGGCAGAAATATTAACCGAATTGCTTTTATTCAAGAGAAAATTGGTGCTGGCTCCTATATGATGACTCATGAGTATACAATTGATCATCGTTTCGATGAAGTTCATTCTCGTATACTTTCTGAATTCTCATGGGATAGCATTGTGTTTGAAGGGCGTGCCTCAATTGATACTTTTTTATCAGAAATAAAACGACTTGGTTTTATTGATATTCTTACTCTTCCCTTCTCGTATACCGACGTTCCAACTTTACACTATGCGAATAAAGTCGGATTACATAATGTAGATGAGCAATTACAAGACATTATTATGAAGAAAGATTTGGTGCTACGATGAAAGGAATTGTATATGTTGGACACGGTAGTCGCCTGCAAGAAGGCAATGAACAATTTATTCGCTTTATTCAATCTGTCATGAAAGAACGTAACGAAAGAATTCAAAAAATAGCTTTTCTAGAACTAACAACACCTACCATTTCGGATGCAGTTACAGAAACAATACTAGAGGGAGCAACTGAAATAATGATTGTACCTGTTTTATTATTTGCAGCAGCTCACTATAAACGTGATATTCCTCTTGAAATAGAACAAATACAAAAGAAATACCCACATATAACATTTTCAGTTGTACCACCTTTTAGTACGCATCCACATATGGTTGAACTTGTAGCGAAAAGAATACGTGAAACTATTCCAATGCAAGGTAGTAGTATTTTACTCGTAGGAAGAGGCAGTAGTGACCCCCAGCCGATACATGAGTTACAACAAATCGGAGCAGCTGTCGAACGAAAACTCAGTATGCCAGTATCGTGCTCCTTTTTAACGAAAGGAACTCCCTCTTTTACTGCTGAGCTCAAGACTATAACATCGGCCGCATCCCATGTATATGTCATGCCGTACCTTCTCTTTACCGGATTATTGCTTCAAAAAATCAAATTGCATACAAAAAAATACGATCACGTTACGACTTGTAACTGCCTGAAGTTTGATACATATATGAAGTTGGCATTATTAGAGCGAATGGAGGAATGTGTGTATGTATAGCATGTACCCTCTTATGTTTAATCTACATAATAAAGTGGTCGTTATCATTGGTGGAGGTAAAATTGCATATCGAAAAGCGTCTGGATTAAAAAATACAGGCGCTTTCGTCACCGTTATTAGCCCCGAGATTTGCGAGGAAATGAAAGAACTTCCCTATATTACTTGGAAGCAAAAAACTTTTAGTAATGATGACATTAAAGATGCTCATCTTATTTATGCAGCTACAAATCAACATGCTGTTAATATGATGGTCAAACAGGCCGCCCACGATTTCCAGTGGGTTAACGTTGTAAGCGATGGTACAGAATCATCGTTTCACACACCTGGCGTTATAAGAAATAATGAATATATTGTCACTATTTCAACTTCTGGTAAAGATCCATCGTCTACAAAGCGTATGAAGCAAGAATTAACATCTATACTTCCTAAACTTATAAAAAAGCTTTCTCGTACTCACAAATAATAATCTATTTCTTAGCCAAAATAGTAATTACCTTTGGACAAACGTTTTTTAGAAGCGTTTGTTCTTTTTGTTTTGGTTTCTTTTTTGAAACTGCACAAGCAATCTGCGAAGAAAATGAATGGTGTCGGCAACTTGTAAACAAGTAAATGTTATGATAACTGCAACATTACGAGCAACTCTTTCAATTCATTTTTTACATTGGATATTCATTCAACCAAATTAGCGCTTGTTCATAATCATCGAAAAATTCCACAGATTCTTTCGTATTGGATTGTTGTAAATAATTCAGTATCTCCCCTTCTTCAAGAAGAAATGCAATTGCCTTACTATGATTCAAAATGGTTTCATTGAAGAACTTATCTTTCCATACTTTTTGAACAGAAAAATGATTTGGCGTGTATCCTTTTCTATCTACCAATAATTTGTATTTCCGCCCTTCAGAAATAAATTGCTGACAAACCTGCTCAAAATCATTAAACCATTCATACACATCCTCTGTTTTAATCTGACCAATTAGATGGGTAACAATCAAATCTCCTGAAACTGTTGTGCTGATATTCTGTTTACTCAACTTGGAATCATCTCCCTTTGTTACAATTATGCGGGAAATTCTTATAAAATCAATAAAGATAAAATTCTTAAGTAATAAAACAACATTATTTACGAAAAGGCCCTTGTTATACATAAGACAATTCATTCTTGTTTGTTTAAGTAGAAAAAAGGATGCCTCTACTAGGCACCCTTTTTCTCTATTAATTATTCTTTAACATCACTAACAGCTTCTCTTGACTATACATCCACACTGTAATAATTAAACAAGCAAGCGCTACTTCTGATAACGCCATAAATCCGATTGCATAATGACCTGTTAGTTGGAATAGTAATGTTAAAATTAATGGCGGGAAAAACCCTCCTAGTCCACCTAAAGCTGACACAACACCATTTACAATCCCTGCTTGCTCAGAGAAGTACATTGGCACAAGCTTGAAGATTGTACCATTGCCAATACCTGCACAAAATGCGACTAGTAAGCAACCAAATGTGTATACGTTCATGCTTGGCATAAATGATAGGATAATACCTGAAAGTGTTAAACCGATAAATACGAAGATTAATATTTTAAATGGATTAAATTTATCACCGAGCCAACCACCAATCGGGCGCATAATTGTTGCTAATACGATGAAGCCAGCTGTCCGCATACCTGCATCTACTTTCTCTAATCCGAAGTGAGATACTAAAAAGTTTGGTAAGTATACTGTAAATGCGACGAATGATCCGAAAGTTAAAAAGTAAAAGATACATAAAAACCAAAGTTTTTCATTTTTATATACACCTTTTATTTGTTCCATTAATGGTGTATTCACCTTTTTTTCTTTACGATCTCCTAATAAAAAGTTCATAAGTGCAAATGCTGCAAGTAAAATTAAATAACACTGTACTGTCGTTCTCCAGCCAACTGAAGTTGCAATAACAGGTGCTAAAAATGAAGTAATTGCTGTTCCAGCGTTACCCACTCCGTAAATACCATTTACAAAACCGTGGCTCTCTTTTGGAAAGTACTTTGGTAAAGAAGTTACTCCTACAGAGAATACAGCACCACCAATCCCCACAAATAAGCCACCAATAATTAAATCCATCATAGAATTGGCAACACTAATGTAAAAGACAGGGAATAATAAAAGAATAAAACTAATAAAGAATAATTTTCTTGCTCCGTAACGATTCGTCCAATAACCAATTGGAATGCGAAGAATAGAACCTAAAATAACCGGTACTGCTGTTACCATAGAAATTTGTCCCGCAGTTAATGGAATATCTGCTTTAATATAAGGCATTAATGATGATAAAATGACCCATACCATAAAACCGATAACTAGATTAGAAGTTTGTAAACTTAATTGAAAATTAGGACTTTTCATCCTGTTCCCTCCTATGTATGCATAGTTATATTCATTCTCTCCAGCCTAATCACGTCCTAACATGATTAGGCTGAAAAGAATCAACCACCACTTACTGGTGGAATCATTGCTACGACGTCGCCAGTTTGAATGATGTCATCCTCATTTGCGTATTCTTCATTTACGGCGACCATTATCTCGTTTGAAATTGCTACATTGTATTTCTTAATCAGAACTTCCTTTAGTTCAGAAACTGAAATATTTTCACAATCTATTTGCAAGACCGACTTACTTGCTTCTTCTTGCAAATGTGCAAATAATAGTACTTCAATCATGTTCTCATCTCCTTTTCAGGTTCGCCATTACCATATGCTATTTTCTCTAACTGATCCCCTATCCATGACTCACCATCTTCCCAAAACTCTTTCTTCCAAATCGGAACAATTTGTTTTATACGCTCCATAATATATTCATTCGCCTCATAGGCCGCTTTCCGGTGTGGTGTAGAAACAGCAACAACAACAGCAAGATCAGAAATTTGTAATGTACCAATGCGATGTGTAATTGCCACATATGTCCCAGGCCACTTCGCTTCTACTTCAGCACCAATTTTCTCAAGCTGTTTTTCCGCCATTGTCTTATAAGCTACATACTCTAAATAAAGCGTGCGACGTCCTTTCGTAAATTCTCTGACAGTACCAATAAAAGTAGTAACTGCACCGCACTCACGGCGAATTACTTTACTTGTAACATCTTCAATTAAAATAGGAGTATCAATTACTTCATAATACGTATGTGTCATCTTGCACCTCTTATCTTTGTATAAATTAGCAATCTATTTTTCTGTTACTTGTATGATCGAAGCGGCTCTTCCCACGGCCACTCACTTCCGGCGCTTGATTCTAATAACAGTACCGAAACGGTTATTCCTGCTTCAAATCCTCTCGTTCCTCCCGGCAGAACGATACATGCATTCGCTTCTGCAAGTGAAGAAATTGCGCTAGATTTATCTAAACCGACTGGTGTAACTTGTAATTGGCCATCTACAAGTTCTACATTCCCTCTTACAAAACGAGTAAACGGATTTGCTTTCGGAAAGTCTTTCTGTAAAATTGCTTCTGCTCGAAATAAGTGCGGATCTTTCCTGTGCAAGTATGTTCCAATGACTGGTCGAACATATAATTCACATCCGACATAACAAGCAGAAGGATTACCAGATAGACCAAATAATAGTTTTCCTTCTAGCTCAGCGACAGTTGTCACGCTTCCTGGTCGCATCGCTATTTTATTGAAAAGTACATTTGCTTGTAATCTCTCATAAATAGCAGGTAAATAGTCATAGTCTCCTACTGAAACGCCACCAGTTGTAATTAATATATCAACTTCTTTTATCGCTTTTTTTACAGTGTTATAACACGTCTCAAAATCGTCAGCGAATTGTCCATAATACTGTACAACTCCGCCCGCTCGTTCAATTTGAGCAGCGATCATATAGGAGTTACTATTTCGAATCTTCCCTTCTTTCAGTTGTTCATGTACTTCGAGTAGTTCACTCCCTGTCGTTACAATTCCAATAACCGGCTGTCTTACAACATGCACGGAACTATAACCAAACGTAGCAAGCAGTGCCGCTACTCCAGGGTTAATAGAAGTCCCTTTTTTCACAAGTATGGCATTTTGTTTTACATCTTCTCCTTGAAAAGAAATGTTATCACCAGAAGTGAAAGAGCGTTTTAATTTCATATAAGTCTTTTTGTTTTCTTCAAACCCTTCCGTTAGTTCTAACATAACAACAGCATTACATCCCGCTGGAATTGCGGCTCCTGTCATAATACGTACAGCTTGAAATGCTTTTACTTCCTCTTTAAAAACAAAACCTGCTCCAATTTCACCTATCACTTCAAACTGAATTGGGTTACTGCTACTTGCTTCTTTTGTATCTTCTGTTCGAATCGCAAATCCGTCGTACGGAGAGCGATCAAAATGCGGAACATCATGATCTGCAACAACATCTTCTCCGAGGACTCTTCCGTAACTTTCGGTAAGAGAAACCTTTTCCATTTCACCTTGATAGGCATATTCCATTACACGTGCAACTGCTTCTGCCACTGAGATTGGTGTACGTTTTTCTAACATTCTTTTTCACCTCGTTTTGATAAGAAGAAACTCTCTTTCTGTTCATCCTATATATTTTGCGTATAACCGTTTTGCCATTTTCATATCATTAGTCCCATGAATAAACGCTCTGCCGTCTGTAAATAACACAAAACGATATTCATCTACTAGAAAGGATAGTAAATATGGAGTTTTTTTGACATTCACACTTTTTTGTAAGCGCTTTTGAATTTCTTCTAAATTAAGAATTTTTTTTATTCCTGGACGGATTTGAACTGTATTCCGCCCGCATAGCACTTCCGTTTTCATCTGTGCTTCAAATGTTAAACTTGGATACGTGCGTACATTCCCACAAGATGGACATGTACTTTTTTTCTGCCTATTTACTTTTAATGAGAGATATTGATTGTTCCAAATATCAAATGATAACATTGTTCCTCTTAACGCCTCAAAATCATCCACCAATATTTTCATCGCTTCTGTTACTTGGTGAGCAACAACCATTTGTACCGCTGGCTGAATGATTCCGGCTGTATCGCATGTTGCACCGCCCATAGGATGATCCATTAAGCAGCGAAAACATGGTGTTTCTCCAGGAAGAATCGTATACGTTACACCGTAACTTCCAATGCATCCACCGTATATCCAAGGTATATTTTCTTTTTGTGAAATATCATTTATAAGTAGGCGCGTATCGAAATTATCAGTCGCATCTACTATAAGATCTGCTTCTTTTGTTAACTCTTCCATTTCTTGCATTGTAACATCCGTTACAACAGGTACAATTTCTACTTCAGAATTAATTTTTCTTAAATGCTCTGCCGCTGCAATTGCTTTCGGTTTACACTGCTGTGCATCTTCTTCTGTATATAACTGTTGTCTTTGTAAATTACTCCATTCAACGTAGTCACGGTCAGCAATTGTCAATTTCCCAATTCCCATCCTAACGAGCGCTTCTGCATTCGCAGCTCCTAGTGCACCCGCTCCTATTAGGAGCACATGCTTTTCTTTTATTTTTCTTTGTCCCATTTCACCAATTCCAGAAAACAATACTTGCCTTGAATAACGCTCTTGCATAGGGAACCCTCCTTTCGTTATCCACCAATGTAAGACATTTCTACTTTTGGACGTTTATTTGCACTTTCAGCTGTTCTTTCATCTGAATACCGATCTTTTCTAAACTCCCATGTATGTTGTAGAATTTTTAATAGTGATGCATTAGAAATATTTTCTCGAAGAAGCGTTCGCAAATCCGTTCCTTTCGTTCCAAATAGGCATGTAAAAAACTTTCCGTCTGCCGAAATACGAGCTCTCGTACAAGAAGAACAAAATGACTCAGAAACAGAAGTAATAAAGCCAACTTCTGCATCGCTCCCTACATATCGATACACTTTAGCTACTTCTCCAAAGTAACGAGGCTGGGCGGGCTCAATCGGATATACACGATTAATTTTTTCTATTAATTGTTCCTTCGTAATGACTTGTTCAAAGTTCCAGCCGTTCGTACTGCCCACATCCATAAACTCGATAAAACGTAGCTGAATTTCTTGTTCTTTAAAATACTGAGCCATAGGAAGAATTTGACTATCATTCATCCCTTTTTTTACGACCATATTTACTTTCACTTCTAATCCAGCTGCCTTCGCTGCTTCAATCCCTTTCAATACAGGTTTTGTGCTTACATTTCGGCCATTTATTTTTTTGAAAACGTGATCCTCTATCGCATCTAAACTAATATTTACACGTTTTAATCCCGCAACTTTTAGCGCCTTAGCTTGTTTTGCTAAATGAATACCGTTTGTTGTGAGTCCAATATCTGTTAAGCCTTCTAGCTTTGCAAGCCTTGCAATTAACTTTGGTAAATCTTTACGCAATAAAGGTTCACCGCCAGTAAGTCTAATTTTATTGACTCCCATACTTATAAATAATCTAGCTAATCTTTCTATTTCATCGAATGTTAATAAAAACTCTTCCTGTAAAAAAGCATAATCAGATCCGAACACTTCGGCTGGCATACAGTATGTACACCTAAAATTACAACGATCAATAACTGAAATACGTAAATCTTGAAGTGGCCGCTCTAACGAATCCCTCATCTTCTCGTGCATCTATATCCCTTCTTTTCTACTGCAATCCTTAGTAGGTTTCATATTTTTTATTTGCCTTTATTATAAAAAAGAAGCTACATATTCAATGTGACTTTTCTCACATTACTTTCCCCATTCAAAAATTCTTCACAAATCCGTTCGAATTTTGTTCACATCTTTAGTCTCATCTACTTTACATATTGAATTTTTTTTGGTTATCTTTTCAACTAAAAACTTATACTCATTTACCCCTTTACTTCCATTAACTCTTAAAACATATTAATTTATTTTCCCGTACAGTCATTGAAATTTCACTTTTTTTAAATAGCTCTTGCATTTTCATCATACTTACACTCAAAATAGGAAATGTATTGCTTATAAGAAGAAAGGTGATCGCTGTGGCAAACAGTATGACATTATCTCAAGATTTAAAGGAATTACTTGCATCTGTTGAATATAAAATGCAGATAAAAAAAGGAAGTTTTATTTTTCAAGAAGGTATGGAAGCAACAGAACTCTATATCATCCACTCAGGAAAAGTACAAATTAGTAAACTAAGTGCTGACGGACAAGAATTAACACTCCGTATTTGTTCGGCATACGACATTATTGGCGAATTAACATTATTCACGGACAATGCGAAGTATTTATTAAATTCAAAATGCCTTGAAGATGTTGAAGTAGGAGTAATAAAGCGTGAAACCTTAGAAAAAGCATTACTCCAAAAACCCGCACTTGTATTTGAATTTATGAAATGGATTAGTGAACATTTAAGAAGAATGCAAACGAAGTTCCGCGATTTAGTATTACACGGCAAAAAAGGTGCCCTGTATTCTACTCTCATACGAATGACAAATAGTTATGGTGTGTTAAAGGAAAATGGTATTCTCATCGATTTACCATTAACGAATCAAGAACTTGCGAACTTCTGTGCAACTTCCCGTGAAAGCGTAAATCGAATGTTAAATGATTTGAAAAAAAAGGGTACGATTTCTATTACTAAAGGAAAGATTACAATTCATGATTTACAATTTTTAAAATGTGAAATTGCTTGTGAAGATTGTTCTACCTCTGTTTGTAGCATTGATTAGCATCTTATTTAGATGCTAATCTTTTTTCATATTACGTTACTTTTTCATTATAACGTACACGGTTATTCCCCTATATTAATAAAAACGAGGCCTTCCATATTAGACCTCGTTTCGTTTTAGCTGCTATTTGTTCAAAGCGTTATTATTTTTTCAATTCATTAGGAATACGTCTTCTGTAAATTACATAACTACGGCTTAAGTATTTAATTGGAGCACTAAATACATGTACAAGTCTAGTGAACGGCCATACTGCGAATAGACCCATCGCTGCAATAATATGAATTTTAAACCATACAGGCACTTCCATCATATATTCAACTTTCGGTTGGAAAATAAAGAGACTTCGGAACCAAGGACCGATCGTTGTACGATAATCAAACCCTTTTGAGTCGATATTTAAAAATGTTGAGGAAAGTCCTGCCAGCATAACGATAAGTAATAAAATAAGCGCAATATAATCTCCCGTTGTACTCGTTGCAATGATGCGTTTTACGGTTACACGGCGATACGTTAATATAATTAAACCGATGATAGAAGCAACACCTGCCGGAAGTCCGAAACTAATTGCTACTACATGATACATATGTTCAGAAATACCTATTGAACGGTATACGGACTCTGGAATTAAAATCCCCATAACATGACCGCCAATTACGAACATGATCCCAAAGTGGAATAATAGACTTCCGGCCCGGAGCATTTTCTTCTCTAATAGTTCACTAGATTTTGATGTCCATCCAAATTGATCATAGTTGTATCTGAAAATATGTCCACCGATAAAGATTGCAAAAATGATATAGGGAAACAACACCCATAGAAATTGATCCATCATTTTGACAACTCTCCTTTCTAATTTGTCTGTACACCCCATGTATCGATAGCGAGGAGAATAGCTGCAAGAATTGGTTCATACATACTATCAGCTTCTTTTAATTGAACGTGCAATGCTTGTATATTTTCCTTGTATTTACTCATAATTGGCTCACTATCTTGCTCATTTGCATTTGCAAAAAACTCAAGCAAAAGCGGTAAATAATCCGGTAGTTCTTTATCTGTTACTTCAAAACCAGATTTTTTATAATGCTGTTTTAACTCTAATAATTCAATACCTCTTTCTCTTTGTTCACCTGTGTTCATATAAGTTAAATACATATTTGTCTTTTTACCAAAATCAAATGTATATACGTAAGGATCAATTAATTGATCGTTCGTTTTATCTAGTGCTTGTTTTATAAACGCTGTAAGTGCTGCTTTAACGTCTTCTTGTTCAATTGCTTCAATCTCTTCTTGTACTTCAGTTAAAGCTTCTCCCCACCCAAGTTCCGGATAGGAGAGAAGAAAAGAAGAACAAGAAAAAGCAGTTTGTAAACTTTGTTTCATCATTTTCCGCCCCCTTTATTTAAGAAATTGTCATGCAAGACCCTGGCCCACCTGCGAAGGATAAACCACAGCTTCCTTGTTCACTATATAAATCAGCAACTTGTTCACGGTGAGTGCCCGGAATGACGAAGCGATCTTTATATTTCGCGATAGCAAGAAGACGATACATATCTTCTACATCCTGTTTCGTTAAACCAATTTCTTTTAATACTGCTTCATTTGGTTCTTTATTAATTTGCAATGCTCTCATATGCGTCCGCATGACAGCCATTTTTTTCAACGTAAGACGAATGTGGGATTCATCTCCTGCAGTGAGTAGGTTCGCTAAATATTGAATTGGGATACGCATATTATCGATAGCAGGGAAAATCTCTTCTGCTTGCCAGTTACTTCCTTTCCCTTCCACCATATTCATAATCGGGCTAAGCGGGGGGATATACCAAACCATTGGCATTGTACGGTACTCTGGATGAAGAGGCAGAGCAATTTTCCAATCGATAATCATTTTATAGATCGGTGACTCTTGTGCTGCTTTAATCCATTCTTCAGGAATGCCTTGTTTTTTCGCTTCAGCTGCTACTTCTGGATCATTTGGATCTAGGAAAACAGTAAGCTGAGATTCATATAAATCTTTTTCATCTTCAACAGAAGCTGCTTCTTTCACTTTGTCAGCGTCATATAGCATTACCCCAATATACCTGATACGTCCTACACATGTTTCCGAACAAATCGTTGGCATACCAGCTTCAATACGCGGGAAACACATTGTACATTTTTCTGCTTTATTCGTTTGCCAGTTAAAATACACTTTTTTATATGGACAAGAAGATACGCAGAACCTCCAAGCACGACATGCATTTTGATCCACAAGAACAATCCCATCTTCTTCACGTTTATACATCGCACCAGATGGACAAGAAGATACGCAAGATGGATTCATACAATGTTCGCATATGCGTGGTAAATACATCATAAAGACATTTTCAAAATCTGTTTTAATTTCTTCTTCCATTTTCTTTACGTTCGGATCTTGCAATCCTGTTATATGTCCACCAGCTAAATCATCTTCCCAGTTTGGACCCCATTCAATTTTGTCGATAAATTCGCCTGTAATTGCTGATTTCGGACGAGCAACTGGTTGATGCTTACGTTGCGGGCTATTTGTTAATGTTTCATAATCATAGTTCCAAGGTTCAAAGTAATCGTCGATGGTTGGTTGATCTGGATTGTGGAAAATATTCATAAGGCGTTTCATTTTCGAACCTGATTTCAGCTGAATTTCACCATTTCTCAATTCCCAGCCGCCTTTATATTTCTCTTGATCTTCCCATTGTTTCGGATAACCAATTCCAGGTTTCGTTTCTACGTTATTGAAGTACATATATTCAGCACCTGGACGATTTGTCCAGGTGTTTTTGCATGTTACGCTACAAGTATGGCAGCCGATGCATTTATCTAGGTTCATTACCATTCCGACTTGTGCTTTAATCTTCAAGCCAATCTACCTCCTTCAGTTTACGGATTACAACATTTAAGTCACGCTGATTCCCAGTCGGACCATAGTAGTTAAATCCATAGCTTAATTGGCCATATCCACCAATCATATGTGTTGGTTTAACATGAATACGGGTTGGACTATTATGTGTTCCCCCGCGGGTGCTTGTTAATTTCGTACCAGGCACGTTAATGTGGCGATCTTGTGCATGGTGCATAAATGCCATCCCTCTCGGTATACGGTGCGTTACGACAGCACGTGCTACAACAACACCGTTACGGTTAAAGCACTCGATCCAATCATTATCTGCGACGCCAGCTTCATTCGCATCATCTTTATTCATCCAAACAGTTGGACCACCTCTAAATAGCGTTAACATCGGTAATGAATCGAAGTACATACTATGAATCGACCACTTATTATGCGGTGTTAAATAGTTTAGTGTAATTTCTTTTCCTTCTACTTCGGGACGTGATTTTCGGAACGGTTTATGTTGCAGAATTGGTTTAAATGTTGCCATCGTTTCACCGAATTCTTTCATCATGTCATGATCTAAGTAGAAAGATTGTCGACCCGTTATCGTTCTCCAAGGAATAAGACGTTCCACATTTGTTGTAAATGGTGAATAACGGCGTCCACCTTTTTCAGAACCTGTAAAGGCTGGAGAAGTAATTACTGTTTTCGGCTGTGCTGTAATTTGTTCGAATGTGAAGCATTCTTCTTCACGTTCTTCTGCTAAATCACGCAGTTTTAAATCCGTTTGTTTTTCAAGTGCTTCCCATGCTTTTACAGCCATATGACCGTTTGTTGTCGAAGAAAGCGTTAATACCGCCTCAGCAGCATTGATTGCTTCTTTTATGTCTGGGCAACCTTTCGCAATAGAATCCGTTCGAACAACTCCTAATTTGCTCTTTAATTGCTCATACTCTTTTTCTGCTGACCAAGAAATACCTTTCGTACCAATTGGTTGTTTTCCAGCATTTGGTCCTAGTGCAGTCATCTTGTCATAAATTGTTTTATAATCCCTTTCGACAACATGAATTTGTGGCATCGTTTTACCCGGTATTGGTTCACACTCACCTTTACTCCAGTCTTTAATCTTGCCAAGTGGTTGCGCTAATTCTTGCGGTGTATCGTGAAGAAGTGGTGTTGCAACGACTTCTTTCATTGGTTCAAGGTCGATTTTCTTCGCTAAATCTGACACAGCTTTAGAAAGAGCGGTGAAAATATCCCAATCAGAGCGTGCTTCCCACGGTGAACCGATTGCTGGATTAAATGGATGTACAAATGGATGCATATCCGTACTGCTTAAATCATGCTTTTCATACCAAGTTGAAGCAGGTAAGACGATGTCAGAATAGAGCGCTGTTCCAGCCATACGGAAATCTAAATTAATGAGTAGATCAAGCTTCCCTTCTGGCGCTTCTTCATGCCACTTAATTTCTTCTGGTCGCAACGAATCACTATCGTCATTCATTAATCCATTTGTTGTGCCTAATAAATGTTTTAAGAAATATTCGTGGCCTTTACCAGAACTTGAAATTAAGTTGGCACGCCATACGAATAAGTTGCGCGGGAAGTTGTTTTTATTATCTGGATCTTCAATCGCAAATTTTAGTTCTTTTTCTTTTAGTTTTTGTGCAACGTATTTTCCGATTTCTTCTTGCGTTGTTGCACCAGCAGCAACAGCTTCTTTATATAATTCAATTCCATTTTTCTCGAATGTCGGATAAGAAGGTAACCAGCCAAGTCGTGCCGCTAATACGTTGTAATCACCGTGATGTTGATAACGAGAGTTGCCCTCAATTGGTGATGCTAAATGTCCAACCGGTGTATCTTCATAACGCCATTGATCTGTTACGAAATAGAAGAAAGATGTACCATTTTGTAATTTCGGTGGCCCTTGCCAATCTTTTGCCATCGCGATTGTTTGCCATCCTTCTGCTGGTCGTAATTTTTCTTGACCGACATAATGCGCCCAACCGCCACCGTTTACGCCTTGTGCTCCAACGAGAAGAACAAGGTTTAAAACTGCGCGATAAATCGTATCAGAATTAAACCAATGGTTAATACCGGCCCCTACAATAATCATCGAGCGCCCATCCGTATCAACTGCGTTTTGTGCAAACTCACGAGCAATTTGAATAATAAGCTCTCGTTTCACTCCTGTCATTTTCTCTTGCCATGCAGGTGTAAATGGTACATCATCATTGAAGTCTTTCGGCTCTTGTCCGCCGAGCCCTCGGTTCACACCGTAATTTGCCAACGTTAAGTCGTATACAGTTGTAACGAACACTTCGCCTTCTTCTGTCATAATTTTTTTCACTGGAATTGTACGTTCCAATACTTTATTTCCCTCATCTGAGAAGTACGGAATTTGTACCGTTCCCACAGCGTCTTCCATTCCAAGTAAAGAAAGACGTGGATCAATCTTTTCACCTGTTTGTTCATCTTCTAAACGTAAATTCCATTTCTTTTCATTATCCCAACGTGACCCCATTGTGCCGTGAGGTGTTGCAAAATCTTTCGTGTTCTCGTTCCAAAGAACAGGCTTCCATTCTCCTAACTTTGTTTCTCGTCCAATATCAGTAGCATTTAAGAAACGATCAGCGACGAATTGATCTCCTTTTTGTTTCAATGTGACAAAGAAAGGAAAATCAGTATATTGCTTCGCATACTTTGTGAAGTATTCCACTTGATTATCTACGTAAAATTCTTGTAAGATCACATGCCCCATTGCCATCGCAAGTGCACCATCTGTACCTTGTTTCACACTAATCCAATCATCCGCAAACTTTGTTGACTCAGCGAAATCAGGACTTACTGAAACAACTTTCGTTCCTTTATATCGAACCTCCGCTAAAAAGTGTGCATCTGGTGTTCTTGTCATCGGTACATTTGAACCCCATGTCATAATGTAACCAGAGTTATACCAGTCACTACTTTCTGGTACATCTGTTTGATCACCCCAAATTTGCGGAGAAGCTGGTGGTAAATCAGCGTACCAATCATAGAAGCTAAGCATCGGCCCGCCCATAAGTTGCATAAAGCGGCTACCTGCAGCATGACTTAACATCGACATAGCTGGAATTGGTGAAAAACCAACATTTCGGTCTGGACCGTATTTCATTACTGTGTAAAGTAAAGAAGCTGAAACGAGTTGTAATACTTCATCCCAATTCGCACGAATGAATCCCCCTTTACCACGCGCCTGCTTATACTTACGTGCTTTTTCAGGGTTTTCCACAATGCTTTTCCAAGCATCTAGTGGTGACTTGTTATTTTGTAATTCCTCTTGCCACATACTCCAAAGAACACCACGTACATACGGATATTTCACACGAAGTGGACTATAAATGTACCAGGAAAAACTCGCTCCACGTGGACATCCTCGTGGTTCAAAGTCAGGCATATCTGGACCTGTTGTTGGATAGTTAAGCTCCTGCCCTTCCCAAGTTACAATTCCATCTTTCACATAAATGTTCCAACTACATGAACCAGTACAGTTCACGCCATGTGTAGAACGGATTACTTTATCATGTTGCCATCGCTTTCTGTACACATTTTCCCATTCACGATCTTCATATGTTTCTTGTGTATGATTATCGTTATAACGATCTATTGGTGAAAAATATTTTAAACGTCTCATTAGTGCTGAAGGTTTCTTCTTCATACTGTTCACTCCTTTAATACGTCTCTCTTACATACCCTTACTATAAAAGAGGTTGTAAAATACAGATGTGACATTTCGCACAGTTCAAGAGATTGTCATAAATTCATTTGGAAACCGGTTTACGGGGAAACATTTATAAATAAAGATTACTTTTTTTTGTTGTGAAGATTTCGGTCAGCCGTGAGCTTATTAGGAAAATAGCATTTTGAGGATTCACCTTTTTTTGCATAAGAAAAAACGCAGGAGAGATTCCTACGTTTTTATATAAAGTGAAACTTTAATCAGTGGAGGTTTTGTTCGTCCCCCACTGATTATCAGCCCACAAATAGCGAGATATAACTATAAATCATTATTTACGGTATTGCTCTTATTTACGGAAACAATTATACTAAATGTTATCCACACATATAATCTGAATATTCATAAAATTACGAGTAGGATTTCCTTTTTGGACATAGAAATTATAAAGTATCTCACCATGATTTTTTAACATTTACGTTTTTTCCTATTTATATAAGTTCTCACTATGAACTTATATACACCATTCCTACTTGCCTCTTAGATTACTATTATACTGCATTAAAATGAAGGGACTCCTTTTCTTTAACATAAAAATGAATTAGAAAAGATAATAAAATTAGGAGGATTACGATGGCCCGTCTTGATTCATTACATCCCATTGTAGAAAAAATAATCAACAATATTGAAAAATTAATGGTCGGAAAACGAAAAGAAACGATATTAACCATGACAGCTCTTTTAGCTGAAGGTCATGTACTATTAGAAGATGTTCCTGGCGTTGGGAAAACAATGCTAGTACGCACTCTTTCTAAATCCATTGACGCCGATTACAAGCGGATTCAATTCACACCTGATTTACTGCCGTCAGATGTAACAGGTGTTTCTATTTATAATCCGAAAGAGCTCCAATTTGAGTTCAAGCCTGGACCAATCATGGGGAATTTTGTACTTGCTGATGAAATTAATCGTACATCCCCAAAGACACAATCTGCCTTACTTGAAAGTATGGAAGAAGGCACTATCACAATAGATGGCATTACAAGATCGTTACCAAAACCTTTCTTTGTCATGGCTACACAAAACCCGGTCGAATATGAAGGAACATATCCTTTACCAGAAGCTCAACTCGATCGTTTCTTGTTGAAGCTAACAATGGGATATCCTACACCAGAAGAAGAATTTGAAATTTTAAACCGGATGGAAAAAACAAACCCACTCTCCCATTTACAAGCTATTACAACAATAGAAGAATTACTTTATTTACAACAAAGTGTACGGGAAGTAAGTATGGACAAAGCAATCAAGCATTACATTGTAAAGCTTGTTAATCAGACTCGTTCTTATAGTTCTATACAGCTAGGTGCAAGTCCACGTGGCTCAATTGCTTTAATGAAAGCTTCACAAGCTTATGCATTCATCCATGGTAGAAATTATGTTATTCCAGACGATGTTAAACTTTTAGCTCCTTACGTTTTAGCTCACAGACTCATTCTAAAAATGGAAGCAAGATTTGAAGGAATAACAGGAGAACAAGTTATCGCCAAAATCGTTGCACGAACTACTGTGCCGACTCAAAGGACGAAGAACCTTTGATGAAGCGACTACTACGAGCACTATATCACGTTACGAAGTTATCGCTAATCCCTTTATGCGTAGTCTTAACATTTGTGTATGCTATGCTTCAAGGAGGATTTGTAAGTTGGTTTTTGTTTTACAGTACGATTCCTATTGGCCTTTATTCACTACTACTCCCCTTCTACGCTTTACGGGACGCTGAAGTAAAACGAATAACAAACCAAAACAAATATGCAGCAGGAGAACAATTTGTAAGCACGATTACAATAAAAAGAAAATTTCCTTTTCCCTTACTTTATTTAGTTATAGAAGATGAACTGCCACCACCATTTACAAGTTGTAGACAAGCAAAGATGAATAAGGTCATACTCTTTCCGGGATTGAAACGAAATATTTCGTTTCAATATGTTATTGATACAATCCCTAGAGGAGAGCACACTTTTTCAAGCGTACGTGTCAAAACTGGCGATCTATTCGGTATGATAGAAAAAGAAGTAACTTTTTCAGTTCCAGATACATTTTTAGTCTATCCCCAGTATGTAGATATAGCGTATCGACAATTGGAAAATCATTTCGAACAAGGGGCGCTTTCAGCAAATATACATTCAGCAAAAGACTCTACAGTCTCTGTCGGCGTCAGAGACTATAAACCTGGTGATCGCTTTTCATGGATTGATTGGAAAGCAACTGCACGAACAAACAATATTATGACGAAAGAGTTTGAACAACAGCGTAGCCATAATATCATGATATTCATGGACAGAACTGAATCCCCTCTATTCGAATCAGTCGTAACGTTTACTGCCTCTATTGTAAGGGCTGTCTTGAAGCAAAATTCACCAGCGTCATTCGTGTCTGTCGGAAAAGAACGAACTATTTTCCCATTAGACAATGGAGATACTCAGTTGCAACAAATCTTTTGCCATTTAGCGAAAGTACAAGCAGACAGTGTATTCCCGCTCTCCCAGAGTGTAGAAATGGAATTAAGAAAAATGTATCAGCCCGTCACGATTATACTCGTGACAAGCGGTCTTTCTCCCGATATTCAAAAGGCGGCTGACTGTGCTGCTATAAAAAATAGAAAATTAATGGTGTTTGTCGTGAAAGAAAAAGCGAATCAACTCTCACATCGAGAACTAAGTATACTAGAAACTCTACAAAAAAGAAAAATATTTGTAAACGCGGTTTATGAAAACCGGTATGCAAACGTGTTTTTTGAGGTGAGCAAATGATAACATTACATACAAAAAAACAATTGGATATGAACAGTTTTTACATGCATGCATGCGCATTTCTACTTTTACTAGAATGGCTAAGACCCCTTATAGGTATTACAAACGTAGGTAGATTAGATATTTTTGTAATATTTATAGGAATTTGCTTCACTCTCTCTTTTTTTCAAACGAGGTGGCAAATTGCTATAAAGATCATCACGATTTTATTCATCATTCATTTCCTATATTATAAAAATGCTTTTATAAATCCATCTTGGCTAACGAAATTTTTTACTGATATTTCTCAAAATTCCTCCCTGTTATTCCAGGGGAATTTGCTAGATATTTCTCCAGTTTTTCCAACAGTTTTATTTTTTCTATCATTTTGGTTTTTGAGTTCTTTCATCTCTTTTTGGATGATTCATAAAAAACGTGGGTTGTTATTTCTTGTATTGACTATTATTTATATCACAACTTTTCATAACTTACATTTATACAATGCAAACTACGCTATTATTCGTACTGTTGTCATCGGATTTTTTATGCTTAGTCTTCTTCGAATAGAACGAATAAAAGAGATGGAACACTTACAAAATTATGATAGAGAAATCTCAAAATTACTTAGACCTCTTACAATATTTATTGTATTGTCAGCAACCATCGCATACTTTGCTCCAAAATTCGGCCCTCAATGGCCAAACCCAATGAATTTTTTAAAATTCAACACATCCGAAGCGAGTAAAAAACAAGAAGTTTCTACAATTGGGTATGGTTTAGATGACTCGAGATTAGGTGGTCCTTTTCAGGCTGATCCTACAATTGTTTTCACAGCACAAACGCAAAACAAACAATATTGGAGAGTAGAAACGAAAGATTTTTATACAGGAAAAGGCTGGGAAGTTTCTGAAAATCAAAAAAAGATTTCTTTTAAAAGTAAAAACGACGTCGTGAGCTGGTACGAACAAAATACAAAAACGGAAACAACCGAAGCAACCATCACCATGCAAAAAAGTGATTTTCACCTTACCTACCCAGCAGGATTAGTATCAGTTGAGGCTTCCTCAGATGTATCATACAGCGTTGACCCATTTTCTGAAAAAATCTATACGATGCATGGAGACTCCTCTACTACTTTACATTCATATAAAGTAACGTATGAGATCCCAGAATTTCCCATAGAAAACTTGAAAGCTGTAAACACGAATGAAGGTCAAGAAACAAATCCTTATTTCATGACAAAGTACACACAACTTCCCGAATCATTACCACAGCGAGTAAAAGACTTGGCTGTCAATCTTACAAATGATAAAGACAACCGGTATGATAAAGTATTAGCTATCGAAAATTACTTCACAGACAACTCTTTTGTATACGAAACAATGAATGTTTCATTCCCTGCCAAAAGCCAAGATTATGTAGATCAATTCCTTTTCGATACAAAAAGCGGCTACTGTAATAATTTTTCGACGTCTATGATTGTACTACTTCGTTCTGCCGGGATTCCTGCTCGCTGGGTAAAAGGCTATACAGAAGGAACTCTTGACAATACACTTGCCTCTGCAGAAGGTCAGGATATTTATAAAATCACGAACGATAACGCACACTCTTGGGTCGAAGTATATTTCCCAGGATACGGCTGGATTCCATTCGAATCAACAAAAGGATTTACTAATCCCTATACTTTTACAAATAATACTCCTGCTCCTATTTCACAAAATAGCGAAGCAAATAATTCTAATAACCAGCAAATACATCAACGAAATAATGAAGCAAAACTTAAAAGTTTAATAGAAAATACAGAAGAAACTTCTACTAAAAAGGTCACAAATTCTAAAACTAGTTTTTCTTGGTGGTACGTATTCCTCTCTACGATACCAATTAGTATCATCGGATACATTCTCTTCACTACTAGAATGAAATGGATTACATTTTTTATTATTCTTTTCTATAAATACCGAAAAGATGATGTTGTTTATCAAAAAGCTTACGGCGCACTTTTAAAACAATTTGCGAGAATCGGCATACCACGGGGGGAAAGTCAAACATTCCGAGAATACGCTCTCCGCATCGATACACTTTACAACTCGGCCGATATGCAACAACTTACATTCAGTTATGAGAACGCTATGTATCAAAACGGACAGACCGCAGCCGAATGGAAGAAATCCGTACACTTATGGGAAGTGCTTATGAAAAAAGCAGCTTCTCTACCTAAATCAAATGAATTCGATACAATGATTTAATCTTGATCATGTGAGTTTAAAGAAAATACCTCAAAGAGCAACTTTGTTCTTTGAGGTATTTTTTAATAACTATAATAAAAGATAACAAACTCCTAATTATTCCCCAAGTACCTTCTCAATCTCAACCTCTAAATCAACTGGCTTCGTTTGCGGCGCAAAACGCCCTACTACTTTCCCATCTTTTCCAATTAAAAACTTCGTAAAATTCCATTTCACTGCTTTCATACCGAGTAAACCTGGCGCTTGTTCTGTCATGTATGTATACAGAGGATGAGCCTTATCACCTTTCACATCAACCTTTGCAAACATCGGGAAGTTTACACCGTAGTTTAATTCACAAAAACTAGTAATGTCCGCTTCTGTACCTGGTTCTTGTCCTCCAAATTGGTTACAAGGGAAACCGAGTATTTCTAGTCCTTGGTCTTTATATTTATCATATACTTCTTGTAATCCTTTATACTGTGGTGTAAATCCACATTTACTAGCTACATTTACAATAAGAAGTGCTTTTCCTTCGTAATCTTTTAACGATTTATCTTCACCTGTTATTGTTTTAGCTGAAAAATCATAAACTGTCATTGTTCCTACCCCTCTCTATACTATTATTCTATGTTTATACTATACTACATTCGTGAATATACAGCTTCTATTACATACTTACACACCGAAATGATAGCGCTTTATTTATGTTCGAAAATTCGACACAAACTACTAGACTTTTAGAATGGAAAGTTTTACAATTGAATTGTGAACAAAATGTGACAGTTTATATTCTATTATAATAGAAAAGGATGGTGTTCATTATGAAAACTGCACAACCTGAAACGATTTCAAATCGCGAGTTTTATTTCGTACTATATATGATGTTATTGTATGTTACTGGTTGGGTAATCGATGTAAATGGTTTATTCTTAAGCTCCTACTTTAATTTAGCAGGAGAGATTACGCTTCCGATCGTTGGTGGCATTGTTGGACTGTTCGTTATGTCTATCAATAAAGAACAAACGAAATAACAACACTTTAAAAAGGCAGAAGACGAGCTTTCGTTTTCTGCCTTTTTCTATTTTAGCGTATAATAGAAACATACAGTAACTAAGGAGTGGTAACGATGAAAAAAGTAGAGCAGTTATCTTCACACCTATATCTTATTGATGATTTTGATTTACAACATAATGAACGAACTGGTACGTATGTTTTATTAGGTGACGATATTACTTTAATTGAAACTTGTGCAGCCCCTTCTCTTCCGTATATTTTAGACGGCTTACAACAATTACATATTGATTTAAACGATGTAAAAAACATTATCGTAACACACGTTCATTTAGATCACGCTGGGGCAGCTGGTTTAATGATGGAAAAGTGCCCAAATGCTACTTTATATGTGCATTCTCGCGGTGCTCGTCATATGATTGATCCAACAAAACTAATTTTAGGCGCAAAAGCTGTATACAAGGATGATTTCGATAAACTTTTCGATCCAATTCTTCCTATAGAAGAAGAACGCGTTCATATTGTACAACATGATGGTACGTTAAAAATTGCAGAAGACCGCATCCTTACATTTTATGATACACCTGGACATGCAAAGCACCATATTAGCATTCATGATTCATTAACAAACGGCATTTTTACTGGTGATACAATTGGCATTTATTATAGAGAGCTTGCAGACCTTGGTGTAGAGTTATATTTACCATCAACGTCCCCTTCGCAATTTCAGCCCGATGCGATGATTGCTTCTAAAAATCATATTCAAAGTATGAATGTAGATACTATTTATTTCGGTCATTACGGCGCTTCATCCAATGTTACAGAAGTATATAACCAACTAGAACATTGGTTACCTATTTTCGTTCATACTGGTAAAGAGGTCTTTGAAAAGTATAATGATTTCGATGAGGCTACTAAAGCATTACAAACTTTATTAATGGATAAAATCTCTTCTCACCTTACAAAATTAAACGTCCCATCCGATCATTCCGTTTATAACATTTTACATCTAGATATAGAAATTAGTGCGATGGGTATTATTGATTATTTCACGAAGCAAGAAAAAACAAATTCCACTATTTAATAACAGTAAAAGAAGAGATATACAACAGTAGTTATTGTATATCTCTTCTTTGAATATATTTTTAGTAAAGGATGGTGGAATGGAATGCAAAAAGTAATGCTATACCTCTGCTTTACATTATTTATCGTCTTATTATTATTTGTTGGAGTAAAAATTCAATTTTATTTAGATACAGACGCGCAGGTGAACTTTAACGTTTATCCAAGATTATTCTACTTTACACTCTTCCCTCTTATAGTTGGTATTTTATTACGGTTCCTTCAATCTATTAATTACGCAACGAGTAAACAAAACTGGAGCTTTCAGCCGGATAAATTTATTGCTATTACAGTGCCTACACTATTCATTTCCTTTTCCCCTGCATTACTCTTTTCACCACTTGGCGAATACTTACCTTATTTAGCTAATATCATTCTTATAAATACAACTTTTGTTACGATTATTAGTTTAATAGCTGGTTATTCACTATTAGATTGTTTTATACAAAAAGATACTGCAAATATGAAAAAATATAATTGATAACCAATTTTTAAGTGTTGCTGATTAGGACATTTTGTTTATAAGTGCGCTATTATTTGTAAAAATCGCCATAAATGAAAAGGGGAATTCTGTTAAAATAAAGTTGGTCGTATATTATGTCAAAATGCATTTTAACCAAGGAGATTTATTATGTATAAATTAGGGGCTTTCTCTTTTCTAACGGTTATCGCAAGTATATTTTCTTTCTTTATCCTTAGAGGACCTAATGCGAATTTAACGTTAATTATTGTGACTCTAAGTATACTTTCATTACTCGGTATTATTTTTGCAATCGCATCAAAAAATTGGTTATTCGGAATAGTTGGTACTGCATTAAATGGCGTAATATTATTAGTTGTATACTTCCTATTGCTAGCAAAAGGCATAGGTGGTTAATATATTTACGTTTCAATAAGAAAAGCTCAGAGCTTAGACTCTGAGCTTTTTTACTTATCTCACCTTTTCGTCTACATACTCCATAAACTGCTCCGCTTTCATAAATCTTTCTTTATATGCCTCAGGTACTTCTTCTAGTTTTATTGCACCGGTTGATTTTGTCTTCACTCGTACTATTTCATGTGTCATTAAAGCTTCCATATAGCGATCAAACTCTTCTTGCGTTAATACTTCTCTACTTGATTTATGACCATTTAATTTATCAAAGTATGGTTGAAGGCCCATACTTACCTTTTTCATTTCTTCTCTTTTTGCTGGTGATAATGCATCATAATCAATATTACCGTTCGAATCCCCGTACGCAAGCTTTGCATTTGTTAATTTCTTTAGTTCTTTTGTAAACTCTTCATATTCTTTCGCACCCATTTCATCTTTCGCTTCTGATAATTTTGCATTAAAACGTATATACGCTTCTAAAGTCATTGCTCCGGCATGTTTTTTTAAATTCTCAAAAGATCCGTATATACCATCCGCCATAATAGATTGATACGCAAAACCAGTCGTCGGGATTAAAAGAGCTGCTGCAAGCACTCCTGCAATAAGGTGCTTCTTCCTTTTACTCCCCCCGCGATTCATTGTTATTTGCACGATTACTTTTTCTTTTAACTCCGGCGGGGCAACAATACCCTTTGCTTCTTCTTGTATAGTTTCCCTAACTCTACAGTCTAAACTCATTTCACATTCCCTACCTCTCCTAAAAATATTTCTTCTACTTGCTCTTTTTGACGTAGTTTTTTTAATGCCGCGTGAATTCTAGATTTCACAGTACCAATTGGAATATGTAATATTTGTGCTACTTCTTCTTGTGAATAATCGTGTAAATATCTTAAGATAATAACTTGTTTCAATTTATACGGTAATTTATGAATAAGTTCGATTAGTTCTTGGTTTGATATTTTACTTACCAGATCGTTAGAAAAATCAATTTGTACTGGTTTTCTTTGCTCTTCTGCTTTTTTTACAATTCGTAGTCGCATCCACCTCTTTCTTCTATAAGAGTGAATTTGTTTAATCGCGAGTCCAATTAGCCAAGGACGAAATGGCTTCTCGCTATCATACTTACGAAGCGATTCATATAGTTGTATGTATACTTCTTGAACGACATCATCTACATCTGTTTTATCGTCTAGTAAAAAATGTGCTGTCTTATATACTTCTTGAATCGTTACATCATACAACTCGCTATACGCTTCTTTATTTCCTGATAAAGTTAATTGAATTAAATCTGTACACACTGTTTCACCTTTCATATACCATCCCCCCTTTGTCTTACACTTTATATTGGCAAGTAATTCATATTTCGTTCGATTTTTTAAAGTTTTTTATATAAATTAATATAATGATTCCCTGAGTTCATAAGCTTCACTTATAACCTTGCATAACTATTATATAATTTTCCAATTTCTAATGACGCTTTAAAATGATTTATATAGTCAAATTTAGGAGGATATATGATGAAAGCTATCGTTGTAACGTCGTTCGGTGGTCCGGAAGTGATGAAATATACTGATGTTGATATGCCGACTATTTCAGACAATCAGGTGTTAATTCGTGTTGTTGCTACTAGTGTTAATTTTGCCGATATTAAATCACGTTATGGCAAAAAAGGAAATAAGACATTCCCTTTTATTCCAGGGATAGATGCCACCGGTATTGTAGAACGAGTCGGTTCTCAAGTTAAAAATATTCATCCTGGACAGCGTGTCATTGCTTTTCCTCAAAATGGATCTTACGCAGAATATATTGTTGCAAATGAAAATCTTACTTTCGTTTTACCTGATGAAGTTAATTTCCAAACTGCAGCCGCTTGCCCTATCATATCTTTTACAAGCTATAATTTACTCGCAAATGTTGCAAGGCTTCAACAAGGTGAATCTGTACTCATTCATGCAGCTGCTGGCGGAATTGGCACTACTGCTATTCAACTTGCAAAACTATTAGGGGCTGAAAAAGTTATCGGTACTGTCGGAAGTGAAGCAAAAAAAGAAATTGCTTTAGACGCTGGAGCTGATTATGTTATATGTCATCAAGATGAAGATTTTGTAGAGAAGGTCAATGAGCTGACAAATGGCCAAGGGGTTGATGTAATTTTAGATTCTATTTCTGGAACGGTTTCGGAAAGTAGTTTAAAATGTCTTGCTTATTACGGACGCCTCGTTCATTTCGGCAATGCGAGCGGTGAAATTGGCAATTTCAAAACGAAAGACTTACACGCAAGTTGCCGTTCTATACTCGGATTCAGCTTCGGCACTACACGGAAAAAACGTCCTGAATTACTCCAAGAAACTGCAAATGAAGTTTTCCGTTATTTACGTGATGGAAGTTTGCAAATTAAGGCTACAAAATCTTTTCCCTTTATAGATGCAGGGAAAGCACATGAATGGGTCGAAAGTAGAAAAAGTACAGGGAAAGTAATACTAAACGTTCAGTCCCCTTCCTGAAATGAATACTTGAAACAGAGGTGGCATTCATGGGATCAAGAATTATGCATGTGATTATCGCTAACGGTATTGCTGAGAAATTATGTATTCAAGATAAAACTTCTTTCTTACTTGGAGCTGTAGCCCCTGATGCTGTTCATTCAAAAAAAGAAAAAGGCACCTCACATTTTTATGCCGGTACAACGAAGAACTATACGAGAAGAATAGATTATGATTCATTTATTCATAAATATGAAGCACATATAGATTCCCCATTTATTTTAGGCTATTACACCCACCTCATTGCCGACGATAATTGGCTACAAGGCTTTTTTCTACCTTGGCTAAAAAATAGAATAGAAAATGACGAAACTATCGCACCTATGTACTATAACGATTTTAAATTGTTAAATGCAAAGTTGCTTCATCATTACGAAAAAGAACAACAGCTATTCTCTCTTCTTAATCAAGAGGCTCACATTGTGGATATCGCAGAAGTTTCTAAAGGAAATGTTTTAGCTTTTCGAACATACCTTTTTGAAGATATGTTGTATCCAGAGCAACATTTGCATGAAGAATTACAGGTGTTCACGTTTAATCAAATTGTCGGTTATATTGAAACCGCTATTGAGAAAGGCGCTTTTTATATCGAACAACTGTCGAATAAAAAGTCCACTTCAAATATTTAATCCCCCTCATTTTATACGAGGGGGATTTTTCCATAACATCATTATTTGTTCTTTTCCATAACCGCAAAATAATTCCCTTCACTATCAGCAAAGTTAAACACTTTACCAGAAGGCATAGTTACCATTTCGCCAACTGTAACATTTTTATTTGTTAAATCTGTATATAATTGATCAAGATTTTCTGAAAAGAACATTAAGGATGGTGTACCAAGATTCAATTCTGGGCTCATTTTCGAAATAACTTCTTTATTATGTAGTATGATACTCGTTTCTGCATCTTGAGTTGGAGCGATTTCAATCCATCTCATCCCTTGCTTGTTATCTTCCTCTGCTACTACATGAAACCCTACCTTTTCCGTCCAAAAATTTACTGCCTCATCTTGATTATTTACATATAACATAATTTGTCCGACTTTATGAATCATTTGTATTCCTCCTAATGGTTTTTATATTCTATGTAGGTTTCTACAAGTGCTATTGTTATTCCTTTTGAGTTGATATGTACTTCTTTACAAAATTTATCGACTTACTCGTTCACTACTTTACCAATGAACAAAATAAGACGTAACTACAAATAGTTACGTCTTTCCCATTATTTATCTAGGCTTTTTCTTCCCAGTAAATGCTGGTTTCTTTTTCTTCGGTGCTTTCGGTTTCGTTTCTACAAATGATCCGTTGAACATTTCTTGCTTCGTAAACACAATACCTAATTTTTTCGCAAATTGAAGTAATTTACGCTCTTCTTGTTCTGTTACAAGAGACACGACCGTTCCTTCTTTGCCCATACGTCCAGTACGTCCTGAGCGGTGAATGTATTGGTCTACAGTGTCAGGTAACTCTAAATGAATTACATGTGTTAAATCATCAATATCTATTCCACGTGCTGCAATATCAGTAGCAAGTAGAATTTCTAATTTTCCGCCGCGGAAAGCACGCATCGTCGCTTCACGTTCTTGCTTACTTGCCTCTGCATGAAGAGCTGCTGCTTTCATTTTACGGAATTTCAATTTCTGAGTAATTTCATCTAAACGGAATGGGTCATTTAAGAAAGCAACTGCTTTTACATCGCCCATATGCATAATTCTTCTTACGTAATCATTTTTTTCGCGTCGCTCACAAATGATATACGTATGCTCAACTAAGCTTTTTGACTCTGCACGTGTTACACGTACTAATTGTGGTTCAACTGCTAAATCACGTGCTGCATCTTCTGCTGCTTTTGTCATTGTCGCTGAGAAGAATACTAATTGACGATCGCGCATCGTTGATTTAATTACATCCTGTGCAGCACCCATCATCTTTTGTTTCACTATTTGATCGAACTCATCAAATACAATCGTTTTCACTTCATGCATCTTTAGCTTTTTCATACGAATTAATTCTAAAATACGTCCTGGTGAACCAACAATTACTTTCGGATGTTTCTTCAATTTTTCCACTTGGCGCTTAATATCTGCACCACCAATTAAAGATGCACCTGAAATATCAGTTCCTGCTGTAAATTTTTGAACCTCTTCATGAATTTGCATGACAAGTTCACGCGTTGGAGCTAAAATAACAACTTGTGGCTGTTTTACTTCAGGATTAATTTTATGTAAAAGTGGTAATAAGTACGCTAATGTTTTTCCTGTTCCAGTTGGAGATTCAGCTATAACGTCTTGTCCTTCTAAAATAGTTGGAATCGCTTGTTTTTGAATTTCAGTTAATTCTTTAAAACCAGCCTTCTCCCAAGCTTGTTGTAAAAATGGTTGCATATCTTTTATCATTTGTTTTTCTCCTTTATCTCTATTTTTGAAGAAAATGCTGTATTGTTCGCACCGTTTCTATCATGTGTGAAATAACAGCTATTAAATCATCAACATGGTCTTCTGTAATCACTTTTTGAAATAGAACCTCTACCTTATTATGATATGAAATCGCTTGCTTATTATATTCGTATGAAACTTTTTGCATAATCATTCTTTCTTTTCCCCATATAGAACGCATGAAAGTTTCAATTTCTTCGCATACTCCTTCTGGCTGTTCTATCGGGAATGAAAATGCTAACTTCATTTCACATCCTGGTGTAAACTGAGGCACTTCTAGTATTTCACCAGACAAGTTCTTTGCATCCACAGATAATGAAAATGTCGCTTCTACTAATGGTTCGAACGGTTCTGTTAACTGAAACGAGATATGATATATACGACTTAATGAAGCAAGGTCCATCATATCTTTTCGATCTGTTACAAGAATATCACCATGTAAGTCAAAATCATAAACAGCACCTTCTACGATTACTTTTAAATTGTCAAAAGCAGTTGGATCAAACATAATTTCCTCCAAAAAACAGGCGCCTTTCGATGGAAAGGCGCCACTTGATGTATATATAGTTTACAGATAAACGAGATGAATTACAACCTTTTAGAATAAACCTACTGCTTTTCCATCTTCATTTACATCCATTTGCAGTGCCGCTGGTTGTTTTGGAAGACCTGGCATAGTTAACATTGTTCCTGTTAATGCAACGATAAACCCTGCACCGATAGATGGTTTTAATTCACGAATTGTTACGATAAAGTCAGATGGACGACCTAACTTTGTTGCATCGTCAGAAAGAGAGTATTGTGTTTTCGCCATACAAATTGGTAGGTTACTCCAACCTTCTCCTTCGTATTGAGCTAATTGCTTACGTGCTTTCGGAGCAAAATCAATATCTTTTGCGCCATATACTTTTTGAGCAATTGTACGAATTTTTTCTTCTAATGGTAATTCTAATTCATAAAGTGGCGCGTAGTTATTTTCACCTTTTTCGATCTCTTTTAGTACTTTTTCAGCAAGGTCAACTCCACCTTGGCCACCCTTCTCCCAAACTTCTGTTAAGGATACTGCATAGCCACGCTCATTGCACCATTCTTGTAAGTATGTAACTTCTGCATCTGTATCTGTAATGAATTTATTAATTGCAATTACGAAAGGTACACCGAAGCTTTGAATTGTTTCAACATGCTTCTGTAAGTTCTCCATACCTTTTGCTAATGCATCTACATTTTCTTCTTTTAATCGATCTTTTGCTATGCCGCCATGCATTTTAAGCGCACGAATAGTCGCAACAATAACAACTGCTTCTGGTTTAATGCCAGCTGCACGAGCTTTAATATCTAAAAACTTCTCTGCGCCTAAATCTGCACCGAATCCAGCTTCTGTAATAACATAATCACCTAATTTTGCTGCCATTGTTGTAGCGATAACACTGTTACAACCGTGAGCGATATTCGCAAATGGTCCGCCATGAATGATAGCTGGTGTATTTTCTAACGTTTGTACTAAGTTTGGTTTTAATGCGTCTTTTAGTAGTAATGTTAACGCACCTTCTACACCTAAATCTTTAACCGTTACAGGTTGATTTGCAAAGTTATAAGCAACTACGATGCGAGATAAACGTGCTTTTAAATCTTGAATATCCGTTGCAAGACAGAATACGGCCATAATTTCAGATGCTACTGTAATATCAAAACCGTCTTCACGTGGTACACCTTGAACTGGTCCACCAAGACCAATTACGACGTTACGAAGGGCACGATCATTTAAGTCAACACAGCGTTTCCAAACGATTTTACGCGTATCAATTCCAAGTGTGTTTCCTTGTTGGATATGATTATCAATAAACGCCGCTAACGCGTTATTCGCAGTTGTAATTGCGTGAATATCTCCAGTAAAGTGAAGGTTAATGTCTTCCATTGGTACAACCTGTGAAAAACCACCACCTGCTGCTCCGCCTTTTAGTCCCATCGTTGGTCCAAGAGATGGTTCGCGAAGTGCAATTACTGTTTTCTTACCAATTTTATTAAAAGCTTGACCTAAACCAACTGTTACTGTTGATTTACCTTCTCCAGCTGGAGTTGGGTTAATCGCTGTTACTAAAACAACTTTACCGTCTTTCTCATCCTGTAAGCGCTTAAAAATATCAAGAGATAACTTACCTTTATAATGCCCGTATGGCTCTAATTCATCTTCTAAAATATTTAAATCGGCTGCAATTTCTTGAATCTTCTTCATACTCGCTTCTTGTGCGATTTCAATATCGGATTTAACTGTTGTAGTAGTTGTCATATACCCTAGTCCCCCTTTAATTGGTTCTGATGATATTGTATCAGTTTTTTGTATTTTCTGCACTTATTTACCTCCTAAAAATTCTTTCATTTCTTTATACGTTTTTTAACATAAATACCCATAAGAATGTTAAGGATTGTTGTAACTCTGTAGGTAGTTGACCTAGCATCTTCTCATTTACTCCGCGCTTATATACACCAATGCCATCTACAACTTCAAAACCTTGTTCTTTCGCTAACTGTTCAAATTCCCAAGGCATCATCGTATTACAAACAACGTCTGTGCCGTATAAACGAGGATAACTGTTCTCTCGAGGCTTTGCTGTCGGTCCTAAAATTGCAATACATGCGTATCCATCTTTCTTTAAAACACGTTTTATTTCATTTAATACTTGTAATGGATTCTCAGTCCATTCTAAAGAGTTAATGGCCATAATCGCTTTAAATTGTTCATTTTCAAATGGTAAAGCGGAAAGATCTCCTTTCACAAAAGATAAATTTGAATCTTCCCCACGTTCTTTACCTTTTTGAATCATAATTTCCGATAAATCTACTCCAACTGCTTTATAGCCAACGCGACTTAATTTATATGTACCGTATCCATCACCACAGCCAACATCTAACACTTGAGCTTCTTTCTCCACGTACTGTTCAAAAAATGGAATAATTGTACTCCTGCTCCCGCTATCCCACATTTCCTGACTATTTTGATTCCAATATTCCGCACTACTATCCCACTTCTTCTCTGCTGATTCATGCCAATTGAATTTCGTCATACATTCCCCTACCTTCACGTATTATCATTCAATTCATTCTACATCATTTTCCAAAATCCCTGTTTATCTTCATAAGGAGATAGAGTGAAACTTTAATTAGTGGCGGTTTTATTCGTTCCCACTGATTATTAGCCCACACCAATCGAGCTTTTACAGGCAACCCGGCTCCTACATAACTTCTTTACTCTAGCCGAATTTTGAAATAGAAGTTTTACTGCCCGCAAATAGCGGGATAAGTAAGATAACAACGAAATCTATTTTCTCCATTTTTTGCTTTACTTGGGTTTAACTCATACTCATGCTCTTCTCATTTTGAAAGATACTATAGATACACCCAATTGAAAGAGAGGGATGTACATGCGAAGAAAGAGAAATCATCATTTTAAAAGTGGTGAAAAACACGAAGAGTATGCAGCTGAAATATCTCCAGCCGGCATTCCAATTAGACATGAGCGCAAAGAAATTGCAAATGAAATAGAAGGTACAAATACCGGAGCAATGATAGGCTATGTCGCATTATTTCTTTCGTTATTCTCAATTGCTTTTTATCCAGTTACACTTGGTTCTCTTGCGATTTTAGTTGGTTTATTAGCTGTTAATTTCGGAGCAAGAACACTTGGATATACAGCAATTGGTTTTGGTAGTTTTTCTGTTTTATTTACTTTACTTTATCCGCTTGCTTTGTCAGCGTTTTAAAAAAACACACCAAGTTATACTTGGTGTGTTCATTCATGATACAACATAATATGACCGCATCCACAACAGTGCTTTGCTGTAATTTCTTGAAAGACCGGATAATTCTCTTCATCCCTATGTTCAATAAATACTTTTTCAAATCGATACATGTTTGGCGCATATGCCCAATCTTGTTTCGTACGAGCGTACAACGTTGAGGAAAAAAACTCCTCACCACCGCAAACGATGCATGTATTCTTCATCACTACCCCTCCTATGCTTGTCTTACTTCATCTATATGAACACAAGCATAAAAAAAAGACCTTCTATTACTAGAAAGTCTTTTCTGAAACAAAAAGAAATGTACCAAACATCCCTACTCCGCTATATTCTTTCGTAACACCAGCTTCTGTTTTAAACGTTTGCTTTACAGTCATAAAGAATACACCATTTCGTGCATCTGTACTTTCAAATTGTAGCTTTTCTTTTTTACCATCTACATTTTGTGTGCATTCAAAACTACTCTCATCACATTTCAACGCATACTTATCCTCTACATACGAATTAAAATCCGATTCTTTCGGACACGTAATAAGCAATATCGCCACGAGAATAATACTTACAATACCCACAATTGTATAATATTTCTTCATTTGTTCTCCTTTCAAATGACAAGAAAACTTGACTTCATGCGCCAAGTTTTCTTAGTCAACAACCCATTGCCACTCTTGTTCTTTCTTATCAAAAATGAGCCAACCTGTTTCTGTTGCTTCCTCTTTCAATTCATCGATATTATCTAGCACCTCATCCGTACTTTCATACGAACCAACTACATATACCGGAATTTCAAGACCTCTTCTTGACTCAATTTTCCCTGCTAAATCAATATAAAGACCATCTTCCATTAATGGAATAAGCCCCATAATCACTTCTTTTGAAATTGCTGGGAAAATTTTTGATTTTTGGAAGAAAGAAAAACGTTTCTTACCGAAAGCACCGAGTTTATAAGGAATGACTTTACTTAACATTCCAACAAAATCAGCAATTCTACGGTAATATACTTTGTTGTACCAACCGTCATCATGTGAAAAATAAACAAATCTATTTTTCAACAACGGAAAGAATGTTCTTGCAAGTGGTTCTTTTTTGTGAGCCAAATATAACAGTTCTGCAATTTCTTTTGGCTCTAATTCATCTAAATCGCTTGCATCATCAAAATCTACCCAACAAAATTCATCAAATTCATCAATCTCTGCTTGAATTAGCTTATGTATATTTTCTTCCTCAACATATTCAAATAAAGTATGATAATGAAAATCCGTCCATTCAAAGTTATGCTTCAAAAGCAAAACTTGATGAAGCGGTGAAGGGATGTTACTTGCAAACTCTTTAAACGTAATTCCTGATGTAATAAAACAATGACCTCGACGATTACCATTAATATATATCATATTCTTTACTTGGTCAGATCCTCCAGACAAAGCACCTAGCCACCTTCGTTTTATATGTTTCAATTCTATAGCATATTTTAACATGAAAAATTTTAGAAACATAGAAAAAACTTCAAAAACTATTTACAATTTCATGTGTTTTATTACATAGTGATTACAAGAAAAAACGCCTGCTCATAAGCAGGCGTTTTTAAAGGATTTCATCCGGGTTTTGAGGATGATGATTTCCCTCTTTCTTTTCATCTTTTTGGAACATCGATTGAATTTTATCAATTGTTTGTGGAGCTAATTCAATCATTTTTTCTGCTAAATGTGTCGCATTTTGTAAATGAAGAATATTTACTCCATCTTTATTCACCACAAGAAATGCTACTGGTGTAATAGAAACACCACCCGCGCTACCGCCACCAAATGCAGGGTTACCGTTCGCTCTTTGTCCATCATTCGTTTGGAAATCAGAACCTCCTGCTCCAAAACCGAACGCTACTTTAGAAACCGTTAACACCACACCACCGTCAGCCGTTTGAACAGGCTCTCCAACAATCGTATTCACATCGACCATTTCTTTTAAATTTTCCATTGCCGCTTTCATTAACCCTTGAATTGGATGATCCACCGTTCATAACCTCCTTTGTCATATCTTTCCTAGTTTTTCCGAAAGTTTGTGAACTAAACATAAAATTTTATATTGATTTCAAAAAACTTAAGTTGTAATATTTAGAAAAATAAAAAAGAGGTAGATTCGTTATGATGCGAAAATTAACAAAGAAAGATCATGAACAAGTATTCGCTTACCTAAAAGAAGAAGCAGCCATTAACTTATTTATTATTGGAGATATTGAAGCTTTCGGTTATGATACAGATTTTCAAGAATTATGGGGAGTATTTGAAGAGAACGGAACATTAAAATCGATTTTACTTCGCTTTCACGATACATTTATACCGTATAGTAAAGAAGAGTTTGTGGTTACTGACTATGAGGCACTTCTTTCCGCATATAAGCCGCTTAAACTCTCTGGCAAGTCAACTATTGTAGAAAGATTTGAAACTGCTCCAAGTGTACAACTAGGCGCCAAAAATGAAATGTATTTTTGCGAATGCCAAGATGACAACAACTTACCTAGCACACCAATTCATAAAACAATTAAACTTGCCTCACTCGATGATATAGAACGAATTATGAAATTACGAAGTGACATCGCTGAATTCCCGACTGCAAATGAATCTGAAAAAATGTTAAGGCAAGCTATCGAAACAAATACAGGACGTACATATTATATTGAAAAAGACGGTGCAATCATCGCATCCGCCTCAACTTCCGCTGAAAATTCATTATCTGCCATGGTTGTTGGCGTATGTACGCATCCGAACTACCGCGGCAATGGATATGCTTCGCTTATATTGCAAAAAATGATTCAAGACTTTACGAAAGAAGGCCGAACACTTTGTTTGTTTTATAACAATCCAGCAGCTGGACGTATTTATAAACGACTAGGGTTTAAAGATATTGGAATGTGGATGATGTACCGATAATAAGGGCTACTCTATATACGGAAATAGTTGTCACTTAGCAATAAAAGCAAATTACAAAAAATTTCACACCGTTATTATGAAGATGGAGAAACTACTTGTAAAGCCATGCCCCTATCTAAAACATGTCATGTATTCAAGCTAAATTTAGACAGATAAACGCCCAATTGTTGAATCTACTCCAGCAATTGGGGCGTTTATTCTAAAATTCTTTCCACTACAAATAAAAATATTTATGAGACAGTCACCACACTTATGTCGCTATTATCTTTACGTGCAAATTCCTTTCTTAATATTACTACTTCTTATTATACTGTGCTTTAAAATCAATATATTCCTGTTTCGCATCTTGGTTATTACCTTGGTGACTATCAAAAGATGTATGTATTTGTGATATGTGTTCTACTAACTTTCCTTCTTCATTTCTCTTTTTATAATTCATTACAATACTTACTTCCAATATCTGCTCTGAACCCTTTGTAAACTCAATATGCAGTGCGATCGATCCACCACCATATTCATCATATTGTATTTTTAACTTATCATTAATAATACTTTGAAACTCTGATTCAGTTAATTTATATCCAACAGTACTAGGCTGACCAAACTTTTTTATATCACCTCCTGGCTTCATCTTTAGTTTCCCTATCCCTTTTAAACGATCTACAATTAAGTTCACGTATGAAACATCCAGACTTGAATCCGTACTTTGTACCTGTCCATTCTCATAACTAATATTTGTACTATAATTAACTTCTTCTCTATAATTTTTATTATCTACTTTCGAGGTAATTTCTTGTGTTGTATTTCCATATAAACTTTTATCTTTCGTATTATATATACCTTTCGAAGTTTGATAAATTGTTTTACTGTGCTCTCCATCTTCCTTTTGCTCATATGTACTATATATACCTCTTTGTTTCACATACGCATATCCATCATCACTAGCGGACATAACCTTTTTCATGTCACCTTCATCCAAAGCTTTGACAAATGGCTCATACTCTATCTTTTTTTCAAAAAAACTACATGCTTGTAGTAGGCTGATTACTATTATGATAGTAATCATTTTAAACACTTTTTTTTCATTTCATCATCACACTACTCTCTACATTTTCAACTAGATAATCTTTTAATCACATTACATAATTAAAATTTCTTTTAGTAGTTAAAATACTCTCCTTTAAACCACTACTTTTTTCACCATTAAAACTTACAATACACACTTTCTTTATGCCTTACGTTTCGATTTACCTTTTTTATTTCTCTTTCGATATCTTGAAGTCTCTCTTTTATGTTGCCCCCATGATATGTTAAATGACGGAAATTTAAACCTGCAATACGCTAATAGCTGAAATTCTGCTGCTCCGATTGCTACTGTATACAGTAAAACAATACCTACCGCATAAAGAACTAAAACATCGATTCCATGATCATTATGATAACATATCAAAATAAGCAGGATTAGTGCATATAGTGTAGCCCACTTCATCACATTCCCTTTTGTTTTACTAAAAAATGAGGTGGATCTTTCATCCTTACTAAACGCACCTTCACTCGCTTGTTTAAACGAATCGATAGTTGTCACAATGTGAACAATGACTGCTCCTAGGAATAACATACCTACATATATTAATGTAATTCTGTCAATTGAATCCTCAGAAATCCCAGGAAGAATCAACGCTGTGAATGTTATAGTACCTAATTGAAATGCATATAATAATATTACAAAAGTTTGTAGTTTTTGTAATTTAAAACACATTTTTGGAAATGAATATAGAATTAAAAACATTATTTGTAAGCTATATAACACAATTTTAATTTTAACAATTGTTTTGTCAAAGAAAGTATTATAATACTCCAAGCCCCCTATAAAAATAAAAAACATAAATACTGAAGTATAAACTATCCCTCCAATAAAGAAAACCATAGCACCTTCAGGGCTTAAACGATCTTTACATGTCATCCTAAATTCATCTAAATCCTCTTCTTTTATATTCCACATTTAGTTTTTTCACCTTCTATACGTTTCAATTATTTTCCAAACACTAAAATTCTATTAATATATTATTTATTTTTCGTTTTGAATTTCTTATTTTGTTTTCGAAATCTCCCATGCATTCTCTGATTCTCTTCCCACGACAAATTAAATGACTTGAATTTGAATCTACAGTACGCCAATAGTTGGAATTCTGCCGCTCCGATTGCAACCGCATACATTAAAACAGTTCCTACTCCATACATAACAAAAAAATCAATCGAATAATCATTTTGAAAATACATCAAAATAAGTAGTATTAATACATATATTATAGCTCCCTTTATCATAGCTCCTTTTGTCTTACTAAAAAACGAGGTGGATCTTTCATCAGTACTAAACGCACCTTCACTTGCTTGTTTAAATGTATCTAGCGTTGCTACAATATGGATAATAACTGCTCCTACAAATAATAGCCCGGTATACATCCTACCAGTTGAATTATCAACCATTTCAGAAACAATCGAAACTACAAATAATATCGTTCCAAGTTGAAACGCATATAGTAATACGATTAGCGTTTGGAACTTTTGAAATTTAAAACATGCTTTCGGAAATAGAAATATAATTAAAAATATAATTTGAATACTAAATAACACAATTTCAGTTTTAACAATAGTTCTATCAAAAAAATTGTTGTAGTAACTCAAATCCCCTACAAAAATAATAAACATAAATATCGAAATATAAAATATTGTTCCAAGCATAAATCCCGTCGCACCTTCAGGACTTAAACGGCCTTGACATGTCATTCGAAACTTATCTAAATCTTCTTCTTTTATATTCCACATCCAATTATCCCACCTTTAACTACATTCACTTAAATCATGTAGATTAAATATAAAAACCTTCTCATTTTGATGAAAAGAGAAGGTTTTTTTGCTGTTATACATTCATGCCATATTCAAAACTTTCCCTCTTGAAATAACTTATTATAGTTAATCTTTGAAATTTTATTTTCACTATTAATTTAGGCATTTTTACTTTTCTTAAAAAACACCACATATGCAAATAATGACGAGATTAAGAGGAATACACCCGCCCCTATACCCTCATATATTTTAAAATAAACAGCAGCGATTATTACAAATATGGACATTATTATTATTAGAATCATTGTATATTTCATTATAAATTCTAACGCTTTATATATAGATACTATTGTCCTTTCAAAAAAACTTTTCTCTGTTTCCAAAACATTTCGATCCTTATTCAAATTAACAACCTCCTCTTTTTACAAATTAACATTTGAATAAATTTACCCCTTCAAAATAGCAACAAAGTGAACTACAGAACGTAAATACTACCAATACAGAATGATTCAACTGAAAATCACATGTCGAAATATTAAGTTAATTATATGTAGATTTGAGAACGAAAAACCTCCTCATTCTAACGAGAAGAGAAGGTTTTATTTATGTCATTTCCCCAAATTCTATTCAAAACTATTTCTTTTATAATATTTCATGATGTTACCATACTTTAAAAATCACAAGCTTAAAATATTATTCTTCATTAAATACAGCAATCTTCACTTCAACATACTGTAAAGACTCATCACCGCTAAACACATGATAAATTGGCGAGGCTAAATTCAGATTATTATCCTCCATATACTGAAGCATTTCACCATATACCTGCTCTGTTAATTTTTCATAATCTCCTGTATATCGTTTCATGAGCATCTCATCAACATAATAATAGCTCCTAAATTGAAGTGTTTCTGATGTTAGAATTTTATCTTCATTTACTGGCATGAATAATTCAACATACATATTTTCATCAGATGGTATATTTTTCAAAGCATAAAACATCGGACCTTTTACTGTTAAATTCGCTGTTGCAATTTCTGACATAAAATGTTCAATTGCTTCTTCCATATCTTCGTAATGAAAATAGTATTCTTTCGAAACAACATTTGTATATGCAATACTTTGTCCTTCAATTATCATTTTATTGTTTCACCTACTTCTATAATAGGAGCATAAATATCTAGCCACATGTCACCGTATACGTCTAAACATACGTGATAAAAACCGTTTTCTAATTTAATATGATGCTGTTCTGCAAACTCATGTATTAAATTATAAGCCTCTTCAATATCACCATCTTCATCAGTAAATCGAACACTTAATGCCTCTTCAATAATTAATCCATCAACATACTCATATGCAGAATTCTCTCCTAATTTAACACGTTCATTTACTGGAACAGAATACGTATATTCGCCATACTCTGGTTCATTTTCCAATGGCTGATATTTAAAAAGAACGGGACCTACAGCATATATTCCATTATGAACAACTTGATTTCTCAGTGCGATAGCAGGTAATAACCAATCTTCTTTTTTTACAATTTGGGTAATGCTAATTAAATTTAAGAGTGATAATGCTTTATATTGAATTTTCATAATACTTACCCCTTTTACTATTCTTTCTCTTTGCTATATATTTCTTTGCTTCCTCAAATGTCAATTTTACTCTCTTTCATGTTTCTTCCACATTATAGTAAATGGTAAACATTTAAACCTACTATACTCATTTCCTTTACGCCTTACGTTTCGATTTATTTTTTTTATTTTTCTTTTGATATCTTGGAGTTTCTCTTTTATGTTGCTCCCATGATATGTTAAATGACGGAAATTTAAACCTGCAATACGCTAATAGCTGAAATTCAGCTGCACCGATGGCTACTGTATACATTAAAACAGTACCTATTACATATCCAATAAAAGTATCAAACGTATAATCATTATGAAAATAAATCAAACTAAGAAGGATTAATGCGTATATTGAAGCCACTTTCATCATAGTTCCTTTTGTTTTACTAAAAAAGGAATTGGATCTTTCATTCATACTAAACGCACCTTCACTTGCCTGTTTAAACGTATCAATCGTTGTCACAATATGAACAATCACTGCTCCTAAAAATAAGAAACCTACATATCCTAATGTAATTCGATCAATTGTATAATCAGACATTCCAGGTAGAATTAGAGCCGTGAATAATATCGTACCTAATTGAAATGCATATAATAATACAACAAATGTTTGTAACTTTTGAAATTTAAATCGAGCTTTTGGAGATGAATATAGAATTAAAAAAATTATTTGCAAGCTATATAGCACAAGTTCCATTCTAACGATTGTTTTCTCAAAGAAAGTAGTATAATAGTCCCAACCAAACGTTACTAAAGTACCAATAAGAAAAAACATCATAACTGAAACGTACACCATTGTTCCTATCATAAAACCTAAAGCACCTTCAGGACTTAAACGCCTTCTACATATCACCCTAAACTTATCTAAATCTTCTTCTTTTATTTTCCACATCCAATTGTCCCACCCTTAACTACATACACTTAAATCATGTAGATTAAAAATAAAAACCTTCTCATTTTGATGAAAAGAGAAGGTTTTATTAATCTCAGATATTTTTACACTATAATAATGATTCTTTTTGAGCTATTTCATAGTGCTCTGCTATTTTTTTACACATCTTTTTATATCCCAGCATCCACTCTGCTATTTCTTCTAGCTCTTCATCAGTGGACTTTTTCTTATATTTAAAACCAATCACTTTCATATCCGAAAACACTTCTTCTTCCATTTCTTCATCTACCGGAATACATTGGATAATAACTTTCGTTGTGTTTGAGACTTGTACAAAAATTTCAAATGTGCCAACAAACATAGCAACCGTTCGGAATAATTCTTTATTACTCATATATAAAACCCTTGCAAGTTCTTCTGCAAGTTCAGGGTATATAAACAATACATCAATCATTTCAGCAGCTATTATGCAATCATCTATTGATACTTTCTCCAATATTTGCTGCTTAATTAATTCTCCAGTTTTATCCTCACACTCTTGTTGAAAATACACAGTTTTTTCTTTTGAAAATAACCACATATGTAAACCCCTTCCTACTAAAAACAACAATTAGAACTCTTAATTCAAGAATACCTTTATATTATTCTTCTATAAAACGAAACTAAAATCAGGTTTTTACTTTTCATATTTCCAGAACTAAAAGTACACTAAATTATTATTGTGTATCCACTGCAATTTTTATTTCAACATACTGTAGCTCTTCATCACCGCTAAAAATATGATAAATAGGTGAAATCATATCAAGTTCATTATCTTCCATATACTGAAGCATCTCAGCATATGCATACTCGGTTAATGTTTCATAATCTCCTGTCAATCGTTTTACAAGCATGTCATCTACATAGTAATAGCTTCTAAATTTCATTGTTTCTAATGGTGGAACTTTATCCTCATATATCGGCATAAATAATTCAATATACATATTTTCATCTGAAGGAACATTTTTCAATGTATAAAATAGTGGACCTTTTGCTGTTAAGTTCGCTTTTTCTATTTCTAGCATAAAATCATCAATTGAATCTTTCATATAAGTATAATAAATATAGTATTCTTTTGAAACAACATTTGTATATGCAATACTTTGCCCTTCTATAATCATTTTACGGTTTCACCCACTTCTATAATAGGAGCATAAATATCTAACCATGTATCACCGTATACATCTAAGCATACATGATAAAAACTACTATCTAATTTAATATGGTTTTGATTTGCCACCTCGAGTATTAAATTATACACATCTTCAATATCACCATCTTCATCCGTAAAACGCACACTCAAAGCATCTTCAATTATTAAACCATCAATGTATTCATATGCAGAATCTCCCCCCAGTTCCACACGTTCATTTACAGGAACACAATATGTATATTCACCATATGCTGGTTCATTTTCAAGTGGTTTGTATTTAAAGAGAACCGGTCCTACTGCATAAATCCCATTACGAATAACTTGATTTCTCAGCGCAATAGCAGGTAGTAACCAATCTTCTTTCTTGACGACTTGAGTAATACTAATTAAATTTAGTAATGATAATGCTTTATACTGAACTTTCATAACATCTACTCCCCTTATCTTTATTTCTTTCTAATTCGAATAGAAACCTGCAATTTCTCATTTCATACACATAAATTAACAACTTATGCTATAGCAAAAATTCATTTCTTTTATTATCTACTCTTCGATTTATTTTTTTTATTATATTTTCTAAATTTCTGACGTTCTCTCTCATTCTCTTCCCATGTCATATTAAATGATTTAAATTTAAATCTACAGTACACCAACAATTGAAATTCAGCTGCACCAATAGCTACTGCATACATAATCACGGTAAATATTAAATAACCAAACATTGTATCTAATGAGTAAGAACTATTTACATAAATTAAAATAAGTAAACTTAACACATAAATTACAGTTCCTTTGAGCACATTCAATTTTGTTTCACTAAAAAATGAAGTAGCTCTTTCATCCATACTAAACGCACCTTTACTTGCCTGTTTAAATGTATCAATTGTTGTGACAATATGAAAAACAACTGCTCCTAACAATAATAAACTTACAAAAATAAGTGTGTTAGAATTAATTGAATAATCGCTCATCCCTGGAAGAATAAAAACCGTCCACCCTATAGTACCAAGTTGAAATGCGTATAATAATACCACAAGCGCCTGTAGTTTTTGAAATTTAAAACGAGCTTTTGGAAATAAATATAGTATTAAAAAAATTAGTTGAAGGCTGTACAATACAAGCTCCACACTAACAATTACTTTCTCAAAAGGTTTTGAATAGAAATCCCACCCTGTTTTAGTTAATGCTAAAATAATAAAAAACATCACTAATGAATCAAAAATTATCGTTCCTAGCATAAATCCTGTTGCACCCTCAGGACTTAAACGCCTTCTACATGTCATTCGAAATCCATCTAAGTCTTCCTCTTTTATATTCCACATAATCTATCTGCACCTTTCTTGTAGCCTAATCACCAAAATAGATCCCCAAGTTTTTTTGTTAATTTTTTGACCCCTTTTTTAGTAACATCAATTATACTATCCCCTCCCAGCTGGCTAAATTTTTTATTCATTAAATATACAGCACCAACTGCAACACCAGCTCCTACAACTGTTCCAATAGGCGGAAGGAAAAATGACCCCGCTACAGCGCCAGCTGCAGCGGCTCCGGCGTTCGCCCCAACATCAACTGCTGAGTCTGTCGTTATATCTGCTATATCATGGAGTTGCCATCCATCTTTTTGAGCTTCAGCAATGTTATTTCCAACTGACACAACCGCTCCAAATATGGCTGTTCCTTTTAAAAACTTACCAGTATTTCCAAGTTCTTTAAATGCTTCTTTCCATTGCCCAGGATGCAAATCTTTTAATCCTTTTACATACTCCGTTTTAAACGAACTCCATCCTCTTTCTTTAATTGCAGTAGGTAGCCCTTTTTTACTCCAATCCTGTTGGAACTTTTGAAAATCTTGAAATTCCGGTAATTTATAAATTCCTTTTCTTGCTTTTCTTACTTGTTCATTCGTAATTCTCGAATTTTCTACACCATCCAATTTAAGTCCATTTTTTATATAACGAAATATACTATCATCACTACTATCCATCTTAAGTAATTTATACACCTCCACTAAATCTTCTTTTTGACGTGTTGATAGTGTAAACTTCCCTTTTCCTTTTCGACCATTAGAATCAAATAAAACACTTAAATCATAGTTCTTTTTGGCATAATACATACGAGCAAAAGCGGCCACCAAAAATTTACCACCCTTTTGTCGAATATCAAACGTCGTCATGCTATCCGAAATACCATTTATTAAGTTTCCATTCCATCCACCAGCCATAATTTTTTCGACTATCTTACTAGAAAAATCTCCATTCGCTGCTTGTATTTCTTTCATTCCCTTGTCTAATGAACTCAACATTTCATTAAAATGTTGAAGTTCATTTTGCTGACTATTATACGTTTCTAATTTTTCTAGCGTATCACTAACTTCCTTTTGACTTTTTTGGATTCCTTCAGATATTCCTGAAGATGATGGATACTGAGTTGGGACAATGTCTGCTATAGTCGATATAGTTTGTTTTGCTTCTTCATTAGATCGATCAAATTCATTGCTATATCCATTAATTTTTTTCTTTACATTATCTAAATAGTTCCCATAAATCTTTGTGTCACTATCACTATCAACTGTATTATTAAAACTCTCTATTGCTTTTTGAAATTCATTTTTTAACTCTTCCGCTGCAATCTGAAATCCAGCAATCGTAGTACCATGTACTCTAGAAAAATACTCCTTTATTCCATCTGCTGCTTTCCCTTGAAAAGAATTAAGTTGTTTCAAATCATCTATTTTCCCTAATAAATTTTCAAAATATTGATTTAGTTCGTCAGCACTTGTTTGAAATCTTTTTTGTAATTCATTTACTTCTTGTAATTCAATACTTTTGTCCACGTTTCTCTCCCCTTATTTCAATTTTACGTAGAATTTGTTTCTAGTGCTGCTGCATACCAACTTTTAGTTCTTGCCCAAGTTTTGCATCTTTCTCTACCATTTTCGCTCCAATTTCTTGTACTCTACTTATATCATTTTCTAACAATTTCTCATATCGCTGAACTTTCTGAGAAAGTTTTTCAATCGCTTCACAATATTTTTTCAGTTTACTTAAATTCGTACGATGTAACTGCATACCATTAAATTTAGTCTTACCTAAATCACTAGCCCCACTTTTCAAATCACTTACTTTCGCGTCAAATACCCCTTTATTTAATTTAATTTCCCCCATTTATCATTTCCCCGCCTTCTGTACTTCTACTTGAATACTAGCGTCAACCATTGAAACACTTCTACTTAGAGAAAGAATACTAGACTCACATGTAGCGATTTCTCTTTCAAGTCGCCGTATAGCTTGATCGATGTCTTCTTGCACTCTCCCTAGTTCTCCAATAAATCTCCCTAAATTAGAAATGACTTGTTGTTCATACGTTTCTTTAAAAGTAGTTGCTCTTTGCCCTTTCCAACTACTCTCGTTTATTTCTAAAGACTTAAACTGCTCTTGATTTTGTTTAATTGCTTCAAGATTATTTACAAATTTCCCCTTAGCAGTTATTAGCCTTCGTAGTTTCATTTGTAATTCAGCCAATTGCCCTTGTTGATGACTTATACTACTTAATAAACCAGATTTTTGACTATTTAATTCCTCTATCCCCATGCAAATCCCCCCTTAAATAGTTGGCACTTTAATTCTAGTAGCAAAACGATTTTCAACAAAATACCCTTCAAATGGATTTAATTTTGTACTACTTAAATCTTTATTAGATACATCGAAGACCATTTGGCCTGATGATTTTCTAAGTAAAATAACATGAGATTGCGTTTTTATTGTTTTTGAAACTAAGTCGTATCGACTGTCAATTGAATCAACATCACAGCCAATTACGAAGTGGATGCCCATAAATGCACCATTTGTTATTAATTCCGCCAAACTATATATATCGCTATCTTCTAAATTACTTAAAATATCATTTACATCTGCGATTACGATTACAATCGGCTTAAATTTCTTAATAAATTCTGCCGGGTTCACTGTTTCACTTGATGCTTCCTGCTCCTCTTTAAACGCCGCTTCTCTCGATTTATAAGCATTTGTAACTTGTTTAATCGTTTTCTCAATTCCTGTTTTTTCAGCTACATATAAAGCAGAGCTCTCTCTATAGTTTGAGAAATTGCGTGTTCTTGTATCAATTAAACCTAGGTCAAAGTGACCACTGTCTGCTAACTGTTGAAGGAATTGATGAACTACATTTTCAACTTCATCTTTCTTGATTCCCCCTACAACAATATTAGCCGCTTCCGTTAAATCTAATTCGAGAGGCGTAACGCTTTCTGTTTCTACACCAAATGTTAGTTTGCCTGCTTCAATAATTTTTCTTGTTTCTGGCCATGCAATGAATTCTTTGTATTCCAGAACTTCAGGTACCATAGGAATTGCTTTCGGTCTTTCTCCATCCCAGAAGGAATCCATCTCTTTTCCTTCAGCTTGTATATTTTCAATTCGAGTAAGGACATCTTCTCCATTTGTCGGTAAAGCTGTTTGGAAGATTGTTGGTTCGTCAATTTTAACTAAACCACGGCCTGCTAATTCTTCAATTTTTAACTCTGTTCTTCCTACAATAGCTCTAGATTCTGCCTCATCTATCATATATAGAGCAATTTGTAGTTTAATATTTGTATTTACTTGTACTCTCAATGCATTTTGACGTGTAGCCGTAAGCATTAAATGAATTCCTACTGCTGCCCCTTCACGTACAATTTGTGCAATAATGCGTTCAAAGTCTTCGACAAATCCAGCTTCTCTAACAGCATCATAGTTATCTAACGTAATTAATACTGTTGGTAATACTTCCTTACTAGCTCTCTCATACATTTCAAGACTCGCAACTCCATATTTACTTAGCAATTGCTTTCTATCTTTTAATAAGTCTTCTATGCGACGAAGAAACTTCTCGCATTTTTCAACTTGGTCTAATGTAATGATGTCCGCCACATGTGGTAATGATTTTAATGGCATTAAGCCATTTGTTCCGAAGTCTAATAAATACACATGCAAATGCTCCGGACTATGCTGACGAGCTACATCCATAATGACTGATTGTAAGAATGTTGATTTTCCGTAGCCTGGGCTTGAGAAGACCGCTACGTGTCCGTCTTTACTAATATCTAGTGTTAATGGTGTTTGTGATTGTAATTCAGGCTGATCTAGTAGACCAACTGTTGCTTTTAATGGTTTCTTTTCTTTCGTCCATGCTTCTTTGAACTGAATAGCGTGTAAGTCTTGTAAATATACGCTTTCTGGAAGTGGCGGTAACCACGGTCTAGCTAACGCTTCAATTTCATTTATTTCTGCGTAATCGTGAATGTAGTCAATAACAGCATCCAGTTCAGATGGTACGCTTATTACTTCTTTACTGCTACCAAGTCCACTTAAGTCTTCACTTAATATTTCATATTGTCCTAGATCATTTATTGCATAGATTGTTGCGTCTAAATGTTCTTTATCCTCTTTGTTTTCTACATAGTCTGCTCCGCTCCAAGCTGATTGGAATAGTTCATAAATTTCATTATTCCCAACTTGTAAGTAAGCACGTCCTGGTAATGTAATTTCAGCAGCATCTGGTGTTTTTAAAATTTCATTACTATCTGACGTATTTTGAACTTTTAATGCTAGTTTGAATTTCGAGTTACTCCAAATTTGATCGTCTACAACACCACTCGGTTTTTGCGTAGCTAATATTAAATGGATTCCGAGTGAACGACCGATACGCGCTGTTGAAACTAACTCTTTCATGAATTCTGGTTGTTCTGACTTCAGTTCCGCGAATTCATCACTAATTAAAAATAGATGTGGCATCGGTTCACTTACTAAACCTTCTTTATACAGTTTTTGATACTGGTTAATATGGTTTACATCATTTTCCCCAAATAATCGTTGTCTTTTTTGCAATTCAGCTTTAATTGATGCGAGCGCTCTCATACTTTGTGCTCCATCTAAGTTCGTAATTGTTCCTAATAAGTGCGGTAAGTTTTTGAATAAATTCGCCATTCCGCCGCCTTTATAGTCAATTAGTAAAAAGGCTACTTCGTACGGGTGGAAATTGACTGCTAGAGATAAAATATACGATTGTATAATTTCCGATTTACCTGAACCTGTTGTACCTGCTATTAATCCGTGTGGTCCGTGTGCTTTTTCGTGTAAGTTTAAGTTTACGATATCTTCTTTACCACGTAATCCAAGTGGTACAGCTAAAGATTTATGCGCTGCATTTTTCTCCCAACGACTTGTGATATTCAGTTCTTTTACTTTTTCAACGCCGTACATTTCTAAAAATGTTACGCTTTCTGGAATACTATTTTTTAAGTTTTGCAAATGATTTAACGGTGCTAATGCTCGTGAAACATCTTCTAAATTGAACCCTTTCGGTACGTGATTGAGTTTAAATTGACGGTTTACAAGCTCTCCCTGTTCTAAGATGATGTTCCCTTGTTTTGCATCTCTTATGTCTATTACCGTTTTCACATGCTCCGGTAAACTTTGCATAACATCTTGTACAAATACAAGTGATACACCTAATTGACTCGGATCATCATTAAAGAATTCCATAACAACATGGTCTAGTATTAGTTTTTCATCTGTAATGAGAACGACATAGTGCGGTGCAAAGTACATTTTTTCATTCGTTGAACTTTTTTCATCTAGTTTTAATTTTCGTTCTTTCAATATTTGATACAAACTATTTAACACTTGATCACGGCTACGATCATGGTATACAAATCCACGTACATTTATATCGCGAACACTTCCATGAGGTAACCAGCGCATCCAATCCCATTTTTCCTTTTCTTCTTCAGGAAAAATAGTAATAAACTGCAAGTCATAATAACTATGGAATAACGCAGTTTGTACAACTAATAATTGTAATTGTTCTAACACTAAAGAGCGTTGTCCAATATAGCCAACCGGTCCATTTATCAAATCTGTTACAACGGGTACATCTTCCAATGATAGATAACGCTGTCTTAGTTCACGTGCTATATCAATTAATTCATCTTTCGTTTGACTAAATTCTTCTTCATTAAATTGAATTTCAAAACTCGTATTAGCTTGTCCTGTCCCAACGCTAAATGTCAAGAAATCATGATGTAGCATTGTTTTTTCATATATACGTGGATTTACTTGCACAGCCATATTACGTATGACTTCAACATTTGGATTATGATATTGTAATGCATGACGCTGTTTTTCACTTTCTGCATATAAATCTTTCGTTTTTTGTTTTATATACTCTCTATAGCTTTTATCACGTTCAACAATGTCAATTTTATATTGCTTTAAATTTTTTATATAAGATGTGACAGATACAATAATCGTTACTAATGTCATCGCAATCGATGCAATAATAAACATCCCATATTTCATAAAGATAGCAAGTAATACCGTTACGACAATCATGACAAGAGATGGTGCAATGATTCTTGCCAAATGCTCAGTCGGTTTTGACGGCATACTTGAAGGTTTTGCAATTGTCATTTTCTCTTCTGGTTCACGGTAAATAATACGTGGTGAACGATGATAGTCTGGATAACCACTTTGATAATTCGTTTCGGATTCTACTAAAATAGGTAACGTAGATTTAACGTTCTCTTCTGAAGACAATACTTGAATATCTTCACTGCCTATTTCTACTAAAACACCATCAAAATATAATACGTCTCCAGCTTCTAACATAACGCTATCTTTTAGCTTCGTATAATTATGAAATACATCCCCGTCATATACGTTCACTTTAAAAGAATCGTACAACGTTTCACGAGATAGCATTAAATCTATATTTGCCCCAGTAATAGAAATATCATCAAAACTGTTTTGACTAATTGTAAGAGAATGTTTCGTTCCTATATCAAACACTTTAGTTGTGCCAATAATAGAGATAAAGATTTTCAAGCTCACATCTTTAGTTTTTACAATCTCAAATTCCTTATTGAACTCTATTAATTGATTTTGTATCATCCAAGCATTTACTTCATTATTCCACTTTAACTCTACTTCTTGTTCTAAACTTGGATTCGTAATATCATTTGTCCACTCTTTTCCAATCGACACTATTGATTGCTCATTTGGATGTAATGTGCACTTATATACTTTGTCTCCATAAGTCAATACTAATAGTTGCTCCATCCGTGTTCACTGCTCCTTTTCAACTGTCTCATCAAGTGCTTACTCTTTTTTCTCTGTGTTCGACGAGTCTTTATCGTTTGATGATTTTCCATATTTCTTTTCATATTCATTTAATTGTTGCTCATATGTTTTTAATTTTTTATCACGCTCTTCGCCTGATAAATCCGGATTATTTTTCAGCGATTCAATTTGTTTAACAAGGCCGTACATAATAAGCTGAGGATCATCAAGTGTCTTAGCTAAATCTAATGATTGATCAAAATTACCTTTTCCGTTATACATCCAATACAGCAAATACTTTTCATCACTTTTCAAACTAATATTTTTCATAATCGATTTCTTTTGATCTTCACCTAGTTTTTCAACTGTAATGTATGCAAATGCTAACTCATATTTAGATGCAATCGGTAATGATTCAAATTCCTCTTCATTTAATTGCGTAATTACTTTGTCATAATCAGTTGCTATGAAACTCGCATTTGCTTCTAACAATTTATTTTGATAAGGAAATTTTATAAAAGTGAAATATATTAAAGGAGCAGCTAAAACAACTGTCGCCGCTATGAAGGAAAAAGCTAAATATTTAAATGATTTGTAGCTCTTTTTATGTACTAACTGCATATTGTTTTCTGTTTTTGTTTGTTCCTTCTCAAAGCTGTCATCAAGAAATTGCAGTAATGCATCTATACTTTCCATTTGAGAAATTGTCTGTTCAAATGTTGTTTCTTTTGCATCTTTTAGTAACCCAGCATACAAATCATCAAAATTGTGCTTTTGGGAGAATAAAGCGATAATTAGACACTTATATTGTGTTAAAAATTGCTCTTCTAACAACGGGGTTGGTGGAACAATATCTCGAATTCCTCTATGTATAATACTTGGCATTAAATTAGCATTAAAAACTATATTGTCTGGATGTAAAAAGAACGTGATTCTTTTATTTAAATATTTACGAAACTGCGCAACATTTCGAAGCAGTCTTAATTTCTCATTTCTTCCCAAACGGCTAAGATCGTCCCACTTATATAACTTTTTATCCACTTGAAATATAAAAGTAAGCATATCATCCGTTTCTTCTATCGTTAATGGTACAAACTCAGATGATGCGCCCGTAATTATATCGAATTGACGGAAGTCTTTTATACGTGTTTGAGATTTTGTCATCTCCAATTTCCAATTTTCCTTTTCTATTTGAAATTGATAGTTTATTGCATCAATTTGAATTGTTTTTTCCGTCATTTTTATCCTCTTCTCCTTTTCTTTATAACCCGTAATAACTTATTTTCAAATAACTATAAGCAAAAAGTATTCTTTATAAAACTTGTAAAATATCTCCATTTGTTATTTGGTGATCGATTAAACGATCATTATCTGTTAAAACAATTGACTTATTCTTTACTTTAATTACAAAATGTGAACCTTCATGATTATCCACATTTAGCGTATCTAATAAATTTTTCAATAAATATTTAATAGATTGATGATTCGGAATACGTAAATCATATGTATTTCCATTCCATTTACTAAAATCTACCGTTACATTAATATGCGTTTGTATCGCCATTACTTTACCTCCAACTTTTGCGAAGAACCGTATAAATACCGATGCAAATAAGTACAATGCCACCACCAAATAATAATATGATTGTTGTACCAATTGGCTTTTCGTTCATTGTTTCATTACTCGCTACTTCATCTGCACTTTTTCTCACAACGTATTCACTGCTAAACAAACTATTTTTCATATCTTTCACACTATTATTTTCTTTTTGTTTTATAAAAAGAGAATCTCGTAAAGCTTCCATATCTTTTTGTTCTTTCTTTTTCTTTTTCTGAATTTCTTCTTCTATGTCTTTGCTAAATAACTCAATTGATGCTTTATCTAATTCTGTTTCCTTATGTTCTTCTTTATTTTTTTCTTGGTCGCTTTCTTCAATTCGATCCACTTTAAACTTAATCTTCCCATCATCACCAAGATAACTGTCCGCCGCGCTCCTTATCGGTAGCGCGACAAACAGTAAAAGGATAGAGAGAAATGATAACTTAGCCACTATGCTCCATTGTTTGATCATTTACTTCTTTTTCCTCCCATTTCTTATGCCATACAAATAGATTACTAACTAACCCTATAATGGCAATTACAAACAATACGATAAAAATAACTTTCCCCGTATCTTTACCGCTAATAAAATCATTTAGAAAACTTTCTATATACTGAAGTGGTGAAAATTGACGTACCTTTCCAACTGATGACATTTGATCTACTTTACTTCCAACTGCTTCAGTTAAAAATAGGTACATACTTAAAAATACTAATAGGATAAACATCCCTACCATTTTTATTTGTCGCAATAAATATGTTGAAACCAATACAAACGCCATCATAATGATTGTGATAAACGCAATCCATAGTAAACTTTGATCCTGACCAAACTGTAAAAGACGTCCAGAAATGATACCTATACTAATTCCTTCCACAATTGATATACCGAATGCTACTACTGTAGTTGGTACATTCATATCAATTAATGAGAATTTCTCTTCAAAATGATCTAATTGCGTTCGTTTCTTTTCTTGATTCGCAATTGCGTATGCTGTAAATAACGCAACAATAAAACAAGTTAATACGATTAAATATGGTGTAAAAGCATTACCAGCTACAATGACTCCATCATTTTGTTTCTGAACTGGACTAGATAAAAATTGATATAACATTTCATTTTGGCGATCACCAATTCGGCTATTAGCCAAAATTTTAGTAAAGTTTTTGGAGAATGTTTTATCATCGTCCATTTTCTTCGTAAAGTCATTTAATAATGAATCAGCTTTTGAAACAATTGTCGTTCCGCTGTCTTGAATTTCTTTTGCTTGTCCATTAATTTGATCAAATGTTTTATAAACATCGTCTGAAGTTGCTAAACTATGCTTCGAACTCTCGACCAATGACTGACTTTGTGACATTAATGATTTAATACCAGAATCTAACGATAAAACAGCTGTTTGCTCACCAGTATTATTTGTTGTTAGCACTTGCTGTTCTTCAACTAGCTTTAAGCTACTCTCACGCCATTTCGCTAAACCTTTTAAATATTCCCCTAAATTTTCATTCATACTAGTTGCTTGTTGCGTCGTTACATTTAATTTCTCTGCTAGTAACATTGAATTTTGATCCGCACTAGTAATGAATTGTTGATAAGAGTCTATTTTTTGCTTTAAACCTGTCATATCTTGCTTAACTTCTGCCGTAATACCTGATGAAACTAGGTTTGAAATTAAATCAATTAAGCTTTGTTTATTTAATACGTAGTACAAAGATTGTTCAGTTGCAATTGCATCTAAACTTCCCTCTTCTAGCTTAGGACCTACATCTTGCGTTCTTAAATCAATCCCATAATACATTTCGTATAAACTAATTAAACTTTGATAACTTTCAACTGTATCTACTGCTTCTTTTATTAATACACTAGATATATTTTTTGTTAATTCTTCTGATTTTTGATGTACAACTTGATTCGTTGTACTTTCAATAACTTTACCGTTATCTGTTCCCGGTTCGCCTCCTGGATTTCCTCCGGTTCCGTTATCTGTCCCCGTTCCGCCTCCTGGGTTTCCTCCGGTTCCGTTGTCTGTCCCCGTTCCGCCTCCTGGGTTTCCTCCAGTTCCGTTATCTGTTCCCGTTCCGCCTCCTGGGTTTCCTCCAGTTCCGTTACCTGTTCCCGTTCCGTCTCCTGGGCTTCCTCCGGTTCCGTTATCTTTCCCGGTTCCGTTATCTTTCCCTGTTCCGCCTCCTGGGTTTCCTCCATTATTCCCTGTTGTGTTTTCCATTTTTTTGATAATAGGCTTTTTAGCATTGTGTACTAACGGCATTATGCCATACTGTGATTTATGAACCACATTTTCCACCTTGCTGTTTTCAGTTTGTGTTCCTTTATCTTCTTTTTCAGGACTAGTTTCTTTTTTATGAGTCCCACTCAATTCCCACTGCCACATTACAGGAGAGAAAACATCTATATTGATGTTTGGATCTTTTAACTTTACATGTAAGCTAATCTTTATATCCCCTTCATTACGAGGAGCTATTGTAATTTCTCCTGCTTCGCTTTGAAGAAAGTCACTTGTACGATCCACATCATCAATATGTAAAGCTTCTGTACTTCCATCTAGTTTAAATTCTTCTGGAATATTTATCTTCAAAGTTTGTGAAGATTCCATTTTAATTACTTTCGCCGTATCACTAAATGTAATTCCCTCTGTATAAAGTTTATCCTTTACTTCTTTAATAGCGTTTCCTAAAGAGATTTTATTTACAGGATCATAATTAAAGTTATTTTCTTTATTATATTTATTTGTAAATTGGATTACATTTTGCAATTGTAATTTCGTTGTATCTGGCAAATCACTTTGAACGATTTCTTCCATGTTTAAACTAGGTAATTTCGCAATTAAATTTTCGATTTGGTTCTTTATTCGAACGTCTGGTTGTTTCATTAATGTATTTATAAAAATCTCTTGCTTTCCATCGTTCGACATAGATTGCTTTAACTTTTTAATTACCGTCTCTTGAATATCACTTTCTAACTTTCCTGCAAGTTCTGTATCATATTCTGACACTTGTTTTTTTACATCTGTTAAATGTTTTTGAATTGCTGAAGCATCAGCTAAAATATTTGGTTCTTTCTCTGAAAGCGTAAATTGATTTGTAATCACTTTATTAGCAGATTCCAATGCACCTAACTGCTTTAAAACATCGCCTGTATTCATTTCACTCATGTATTGATTAAATTGACTCGTAAAATTATTCGCTAACAGATTATTATCAGATTGCATTTTTTGGAAGTTATTAAACCCTTCTAAGTAAGTATTGTTAGATTTATTCCCTTCATCTAACACTTGACCGAAACCTTTTAATACATCCTGAAATCCTTTAAAACTATTAACAGAAACCCCAGTATAATCTTGCACTGTTTTAAATTGATTTGTGTAATTTGCTAAAGGACTATGTACATCTTTTTTGTACATAGTTGTTTGAACGTTTCCTTTTTCAATTATTTTCCCTATATTATCTTGTGCACCTTGCAACTTACCGATAATACTTGCAAAATAAACGTCGATGATTTGCTTATTGAAATCTTCTAAAATTGTAGACGCCGTATTCTCAGCCTCAGCTTTCAAATCGTTATTCCCAGTTGCATTTACTTTGTAGTTTAACGTTAATTTCTCTGGTAGTTCTGAATCAATCGCAACTGCTTTCCTAGAAAAATCGTTTGGTATAACAATCATCATGTTGTAATTATTATTTTTCAAACCATTTTCTGCTACTCCGCGACTAACTACGTACCATTCTTGTTTCGTATTTTTATTTACATTTTTAACAAATTGATCTCCAAACGCTATTTTATTTCCTTCAAATACAGTACCTTGATCTTCATTTACTAATGCAACTGTCATTTTTTGTGTGGTATTCTCATTAGCTTTCTTAACATTTTGGTTTAGCGCTAAATAGGAGACTCCTGTTGATAGCACAAGAGCTAAAATAATAAACAACAAGATGCTCCATCTGAACTTTTTCACTACTTATCACTCCTGCGACCGCGAGTCTATTAATTGAAAGACTTCGTACTTACTCTAATTTTAAAGTAATTTAGCCATACAACGTATGGTTGCATGGCTAAATTATATATTTCTTTTTATCTGTCTTATTGTAGACCGAAATTACGAGAAAGATCTTCGTCATGTCTAGCAACAGCCTCTGCAGTTTTATTAAGCTGCATATTAATTTCTTGTAATAGCTGTGCGAAGTTTTGTACTTTTGGTTTTAATTGATTGAACTGTTGGTCAAAACCTTCAAAAGCACGACCTTCCCATTCTCCTCTTAATTCATTTTGTAAGTTTTGTAGCTGACGTAAAATGTCCTCAATTTGATTTGCACCTTGTCCATATCGAGTCGCTTTTGATTTAAGCTCCTCTGGTGACATACGAATTTGTCCTGCCATTATTAAATCCCCCTTAAAATTTTAAAAATAGTAAAATTAACCAATAATCAATTCTACAAATTGATTATATCAATAATTTATAAATTTCTAAACAAAAAAATGATATTTTTCCAAAATTTATCTTTTACTATAATAACGATATATTGTATAATATAAATTTTATTATTTTTTAAGAAACTACTATTACTTTAAAATAAATATCAATTAAACGAATTCTACAAATATTATTCTTAACAATAGAAAAAAGATTACCTAAAATGAATGCTTATATTTTTCATTAAAAAGTTTGATTAAAACTCTATTAGAATCCTTTAATTAAAAGAAATACAGCCTCGCAATTTTTCTCACTTCAAAGTCATAATTACCTGTCTTTCAACAAACCCAAGTTCTTCGTACATCTCTTTCGCAAAATTCCCAGCAAATACATTTAATCGAATTTCTGAATATTTCTCCTTCAATTCCTTAATACCGGCCTCCATCAGTTCTCGTGATATCCCTCTCCCACGATACTCTGGAAAAACGTATAGCTCATATATAAATCCAAGTTTTTCACGAGAAAAATAGTCAGTATTTTCCCCTATTAATATCCACCCTAATATTTTATTTTCTTCTTTAATGACTAAATAACACGCTCCCTTTTCTACTATTGGTTTTGTAATTTCAATCGCTTTCTCTGTACTTAATTGGCAATTCCCTCTCGTCCCTTCAAAAAGCGATTGGGCTGCATATTTTAATATTTTACTTGTATCTTCTTGATTCGCCTTTATTATCATTTTTCACAACCCCCATCCTTAATAGGCATTACTATCGATTGTTCAAGATTCTCCGCTTCCATAATAATTGCCAGTAATCCATGTTCTGTACTCGTCTCATGAAACTCTCCTTTCTCCCAAAATACAGCTTGTCCAGCTCTAATCTTTACTTTTTCTTTATCTGCCCCACACACATATCCTTCTCCGTCCATAATAAGAAGCAGTTGTGATACAACTGCTTCATGATATCCAATTATTCCATTCTCTTGTAAATGCATAGCACCGATATGTACATTCCCTTGGTGGTTTACTATTTTCGACATTATGAAATTAGATTGAAATACTGATATGCGCTTTCCCGCTTTTTCACTAAAATCAAAAATCTTCACTTCTAGTCCTCCTTATATGTATAAAACCATCCTTACTGTCTGCATCAAATGTCCTTCAAAGTCTTCTTCAAATTGCTCTAATTCAGCAAAACCTTTCGCTTCATAAAAACGTTTACCTTTTTCATTTGCTGCTTCTACATGTATGTACAGTTTCCGGATCCCTTTTAACGCCTTAATCCCTCTTTGTAATAAAGCACTTCCTATTCCTTTCCCTTGCTGATCTGGTAACAAATAAATCGCACCTAATTCTGCTTCGTTTTGCAATCTAACCGGTGAAAAATTAGCAAATCCTATTACTTCTCCCTCTTCCTCTGCAACGAATAAATGTGTATTTTTAAGACGATATTTCATTTTTTCATCAGAATATGCTTCGTCTAAAAAACGATCTTGAATCTCTCTTGGAATAATACCTTCATATGTATCATGCCAAGCTACTTTCGCTACTGTTTGTACAGCATGAATATCTTCTTGCTTCATTTCTCTAATTACATATGTCATCTCGATGTCTCCATTCTCTTTAAATTATATTCTGCTACTATACTAGAAGAAACGACAGAACCATTTTCATAATTTACCTTAATTAATTTTAACTTTTCAATCGAAGCTGTTTTAACATCAAAATTCCCATATATATATACTCCATTGCGCTTAAAAACTGAGTCGAGTTCAAATGATTCGCCATCGTACAATGCGGAACCCATTTGCCCGGTACATAATATGAATTTGGATTATCATGAAAAGTTTTGAAATGATCATGATAAGAATAATGAAGTGTTAACAATTCATCGGTAATAGTCGGCGCTAGAAAAATCGTTCCGTTTGTAGGAAAAGTTCCAACAGAAGGAAAAGTTACTGCAGCCATTTTCTCTTGAATAGCTACAAACTCCTCTAATTTCTTAGTATATAAATTAACATCTAACTCCTTATAATCCGCAAGCGTGATATGCGGTTCTACTCCAGCTAATTGATTTGACTCTATTATATTCGTTAGTTCATTTTACAATTCTATAATTTTATTAGTAAACACACTATCAAATGTTGCAATAATAGCGTACATGCTTCCTCACCCCTTCGTTACATATATCGCTTCCCATTCTTCACGAATCATTCCCATTCGAATAGAATCATAGTATGTTCCGTTATAATATCGGCATTTGCGCATTCTACCTTCTAAAGTCATTCCTATTTTCTCAGCTACTTTCATCATTCGTTCATTACCAGACCACGTCGTGAGCCCTACTCTACCAATCTCCATCTTTTCAAATAATAAATCTCGATATAATGTTAATGCTTCTGTACCGTAGCCACCATTCCAGTATGTTGGATCATAAATAACAATTCCCATCTCCAACCAACGCGTCGGTTTATGTTCCCAATAAAATCCGACTGTACCTATAATTTGACCGTTATTTTCTATAATTAAATTTGATAGAGGTTCTTCTTGTAAACGAGTTAACATCTTTTCTTTATAAGGTGCGTATTCTTGCATTGAGAAAGGGAAATATGGCGCGTCCCACTTCTTCCATTCTGGATTTTCTTCTTTAAATACGAGGCTCCATAATGTTTTTATATCTGATTCTTCAATTGTACGAATTGTAACTTTGTTCCCCTTTTTTATAACGTTTTGCATAATTTCCTCCTACATTCCTCTTTATTTCATATATAATTATAATATTTTTTCAGAAAAATCAAAACAAAACTCTATAATATATTGTTTCATTTTGTTATTTGGCACTTAATATTTATGAAGAAAGTAGTCTTCTAACCTTTAATCTCACCATATTTCAGGAGGAATTTATTTTGGGAAAAGTTCAAGAGATGTATCAACGATTCCAAGAAGATATGAAACGGAATCATACCGCTAAACGAAATGACTTTCAGCATTGTAAAGAATTCCTTCTGTTCACTCATATGTTATTAACTACGGAAGTATCCGAAATAAATGAAAAGTTTCGTACACACATTTACAAAACGGAATGCCAGAAGATAAATCCTCCATAATAGCTAAAGATGATATATGTGACCGTAACGCAGTTAATAAAAAACAGGAGGTTACATCCCTCCTATTTCAGCTCAATATTTTACTTTCCTTCTTATTTATCTCAAGTAGAATCCCTTTCTCTATCCAGCCTTCTACTCCATTTTTTTTAATTAAATCATACCCTGCGCAGCTACCATCAATGAGAGAAACAATATCCCCTTTTCTAACACCTATTTGCGCACAAGAAATATCGGTTTTCACTGTGTATTCACCTGACTCACGTTGCCTAATATATTCATTTTTCACATTGAGTAATTTATTCGTTTCCTTTTGCTTGCATATTGTGTAATCTCGCCTCTTCTCCACCGGCTTTATGTAATAATACGGATATGTAACCCCTCCCTGCATTGTTGCATCAGCATTAAATTCTGCTGTTGCTTCATAAATTGGAAAATAGTCTACATATGTATAAGAAAACGTATCACCTGTTAGTTTCCTCTGAATGATAAATGCGTTTAATTGCCCTGCTTCTTTAATCGCATTCCCGCCGTCAATTGCAATAATTTTTTTCTCCTTATCAATAACTGGATTGTTAGACGGGGCTTCTTCAGAATAGTTCACAACAGGCCAATGCCCAACAACTACATACTTATTAGCTCTATGCGATTTATTAAAAAACTCTGGCATTGCTATCGCATTTTTGCGCGCTGTTTCTTTCCAATCTACTCTATCTTCCAGTCCAGCATGTACAAAAATATAATCTTCTGTTTCAATCGCTGTTGGCAGCTCATTTAGCCAATTTATTTCTTTTGAAAAGTGACTTAACAGTACTTCCTTCACTTCCTGAATTGAAGTATCTTCCTGAATAGAAAAATGTAATTGTTCTAACCATTCATTAAAAATCGAATGCTTTCTCGTACATAAATAATTAATGAGACCTGGATTTTCATTTAGAAGAGCATCAACTAAAACTTCACAATTCCCTTCAACAACGTGAACATTTAAATTACTCTCTACAAGATCCATTACATAGTCTACTACGCCGATGCTATCGCTTCCTTTCTCACAAAGGTCTCCATTAATAATTAAATAATCTTCATTCTTAAAGTTAACTTTATGTAGTAATTCTTTTAAAAGGTTCAATTCTCCATGAATATCAGACATTATGATAACTCTAGCATTATTAGGGATAGATAGTTTCTTTATTTTCTCCAAGTATAAACGCTCCAATCATTTTCTTTATTTATACAAAATAAATTATAAACCTTTCTAAATGAAATAGGTTCTATATTATGTCATATAGAACCTATCTTTCTTTATAATTTTTTATGAAAAGAATAACTTACCTTATCATACCCTTCCCTTTCATAAAAACGATGAGCATCAATTCTAGGAAACGCTGATGTTAAGTCGATAGACTCACATCCATTTTCCTTTCCCCAGTTCTCTGTATAAGAAAGTAATACATTCCCATATCCTTTTGAACGATGTGCTTCTGCTGTTACAAGGTCATATACGAAAACGTGCTTCTTATTATAAAAGTTCGTACAAATTGCTACACCGGCAAGGCCAACAACTTCATCATCTTCATTACGTAACGAAAATAGTTTATAATTTTCTTCTTTCATTTTTCGAAATAAAAAGCCTGCTTCCTCTTCGGAAAGCTGTGTTCGTAATTGCTGTAAAATAGGTAATACTTCATGTAATTGTGCTTCTGTTACTACTTCTTTAACATTCATTTGAACTCTCCCCTAACAATTTGTATAATTTTCTAAATGTTATATCATTATTATAGGGAGTATCTGCCCTTCACTTAAGTGACAGTTTAATTATTTTTTATAAGGCCAGTTTTAAAGGAGAGTTCTTACTATGGATTTTACTATCCCATTGCAATTAGAAAGCAATACACCTATTTACTTACAAATTTACGAATTTATAAAATATGAAATTATACAGGGAACTATTTCTGTTGGTACACGTCTTCCCTCACATAGAAACTTAGCGTCACAACTTAATATTAGCCGCATTACTGTTGAATCAGCTTATCAACAATTATTAGCTGAAGGTTATGTAGAAAGTAAACCGAAGCGTGGTATTTTTGTTGCAAATGTCGATATTGACGTTATCCCGAATAAAAAATTAAATATGGCAAAGGAAAAGAGCAATTTAATAGAAGATCCGTTTGAATATGATTGTAGCCAAGGTCTTATTGATCAAACTGCTTTTCCGATTACAAACTGGAAAAGAGCGTTACAAGAAGCAATACTAAAGTACGAAAATGCGTTATTTGCTAAAGAAGACCCACAAGGTGAGTTCGTTCTTCGAGAACATATTTCAACATATTTATATCATGCGCGCGGTGTATATTCTTCACCTGATCAAATTGTGATTGGTGCCGGAACACAGCCACTTCTTTGGCTACTAATTCAACTGCTTGGTCCTACAAAAGAGTACGGCATTGAAAACCCTGGATTTCACCGTATACATGCAATTGTTAAAAGCTGCAATCAACAAATTCATCCCATTCCATTAGACGAAAAAGGGATTCGTATTTCTAACTTATACAATACAAATTCCAATGTCGCATACGTTACGCCATCACATCAATTTCCGCTTGGAATGATTATGCCTTTATCTAGAAGATTGGAATTGTTAAAATGGGCCAATGATCGCGATGGATATATTATTGAAGATGACTATGATGGGGAGTTCCGTTACGCAGGTAAACCAATTCCGTCTTTACAAAGTCTTGACTCAAATGAACGTGTTATTTATATGGGGACTTTCTCAAAATCTTTTTTACCTTCTTTACGAATGGGATATGTTGTTTTACCACCGCATCTTTTAAAAACGTATGAAGCGTTGCAAGGTATTTTTAAACAAACAGTCTCTACTACACAACAACTTGCTTTCGCTAATTTTATACAAAGTGGAAATTGGGAACGTCATATTAACCGCAGTCGTACGTTGTATAAAAGAAAACATCATACATTAGTAAAATTCATTGTGAAAGAAATGGGTACTAATGTTCAAATTCTTGGTGAACAATCAGGTCTTCATATTGTTCTACGTATCCATAACAATATGAATGAACAAGAACTTATTGAATCAGCTAAGAAACAAAGTATTAAGTTATATCCACTTTCTCCCTATGATTTTGTAAATGATTTACGCAAAGAATCTTACGTATTACTCGGTTTCGGTAGTATTCCCGAAAATAAAATTGAAACGGTAGTAAACTTATTGAATGAAGCTTGGTTTCCTAGTTAAAAGAGAATTTGCTAACGCTGAGTTTAACTCGTAATACAATAACAATTCAACAAAACAAAAAAGAAGATTGTCCAAAATAGCTTTTTGGACAATCTTCTTTTAGTTAATCACCTGATCGAGCGGTCCTTCCCGGACGCTTAACACCAGTTGTTTCTGTTGAATAAGAAGCTTCAATTATAGCAGTTGGATCTACAGAGAGAACGAGATCTTTCATTTTCGGATAAATGAAACGGTTTGTAATACAATAAATGATTCTCTTATGCTCTCCTAAAAAACCGCCTTCTCCATGTAGATACGTAACGGATAATTGCAATTCTTTCATAAGTAGATCGCCTATTTCTTTATTCTTACCAGAAATAATCATGACGCTCTTTCCTTGATTAATGCCATCTAATATGAAATCAATCATCTTCGTAACAATATAGAAAATTGCTAATGAGAACATCGCTTGTTCGATTGAAAATAAAATGGCCACAAAAATGAAAATAACTGCATTTACAGCAAGTAAAAATGTGCTAATTGGTACCTTAAAGTGTTTGTTCATCCAAACTGCTAACATTTCTGAGCCATCTATTGCTCCGCCCATTTTCACTACAATCCCTACACCAATTCCAAACAGTACGCCACCATAAAGTACAATTAATAGTTCAGAAGTTGTAATCGCTGGAAATGGTTTTAAATAAATCAATCCGAGTGTTGTAACGACATTCGCATACGATGTACGTATAAAAAATTTCTTCCCCATTACTTTTGCAGTAAATAGTAAAATAGGAATATTAAGTCCTAAAAACACGCCATACAGCGGTAATCCTGCAACTTTATTTGCCATAATAGCAATAGCCGTTACCCCGCCATCTACTAGTCCATTAGGCGCTAAAATAAGCTCTAGTGAACCCGCTACAATAATGGAGCCAATTGTTAATAATACGTATTCAAATACTCTCTTCATTCATTACCCCCAAAACTTATATATTTTCTTAGTATTATTTTAACGTAATCTTACTACTAATACAAAGATATCAGTTTATATACACAGAAGTTTCACCTTTACAGTGATTTTTATGTAATTGATTTAAAGCCTAATAGAAGAAACACACTTACATATTACAATAAGTGTGTTTTAAGCGTTTATTCTGCTATTCGCGAGCAGTAGACTCCCGTTTCAAATTTCAAGCTGAAACAAAGAGTCGGCTACCCAAAAACGCCCGATTCGTGTGAGCTAACAATCAGTTGTAGATGAACAAAGTCCACACTGATTAAAGTTTCACTTTATTTAAGCTTTAAATATGAATTCATTTTCATTTTAAATATTTCATCAACTGCTCTCTCATACCCACCACTATTTCGAAGTGACTTTCCAACTTTACGACTATTTTCCTTAAACGTTACATCATCCATTACTTCCTTTACAGTCTCACGTAACAATTCAGAAGTTAATTCTTTACGATTAAGCCTTATTCCAGCTCCTACTTCAGTCACTCGTTTCGCAACTAAAGGCTGATCTCCTGTTACCGGAATTACAACTAACGGGACACCGTAATATAACGCTTCACTCGAGCTGTTCATACCACCATGTGTCACGAATACATCAGCATGCTGTAATACTTCTAATTGCGGCACATAATTATACAACTTAAAGTTATTCGGAATATTTTCAAATTGACTTATATTCATTTTCTTACCAACAACTAATATGACTTTCGCTTCTACATCTTTAAACGCTTCAAAACATTTTTCATACAGGGCAGGTTGTTCATTAAAAACTGTTCCCATAGAAATAAAAATCACTTTTTCATCTTTTAAATCTTTAATAGGAAAACTGTTCTCTTCTTTTCGAGTAGCAATTGATGGACCGACAAATTTATACGATTCATCAAATACATCCGAATGTGGCTGATATTCTTTTGAAGTGTATACAATCGTAATATCGCCAGGATGATTCATAATATCATACAAACTATTACATTTCATTCCATACTGCTCTTTCCATCTTTCCATTCCCACTACACAAGATTGGTATAATGGATTGGTCTCATCTATTGGGCTCGATTCTTGCTCATCATTAAAAGTAATGTACTGATTAAAAGCAAAGGTTGTACAAGAAGAAACGCTTTGCAACTGTAGAATATTCGCTATAATACGTCCAACCGGAAAATGATTATCGTATATTAAGTAATCGTACTTTTCTCCTTTTGTTTCTTCTACAATTTTAGTAACAATACGTTCTGATGCTTCAATCATATGGGACAGCATCGTCAAAGGACTACCACCCTCATTAACTCGTTCCATAATATTAATTTGCGAAAGAAAATTCTCAAATGATCGAAATTCAGCGCCTGTTGCTTCAACCTTGTTTTTGTAATCTTCAATACAATATGATACAACTGTTTCCCCACGTCGAATTAACTCATTAACAACTGCTATCGTCGGATTAATATGACCTTCTCCAGGGAAATTTATTACGAGTACGTTCGCCATACCATTCTCTCCTTTCGATTCAACACACATTAATTAATACTTAATCATGTTAATTAATTTAAATCTATTATATAGGAATCTATTCTCCTTCTTCCTATCTTTCTCTTCATTTTATTATTGAGAAATATTGTCTAAAGCCCGCACTATTACGAGTACAGAACCTTATAAATAGGCACTTCATTCCCCTTTTACTTTTCATATCTCGTATCATACGAACTTTACATTCGAGCATTTTTCACGTTTATCATTCGAAAACATTATTTTGATAATTCATACAAAACTAGAAAAATATAATTTCCATGCTGATTTCTCACTATAAATTTATGTATGCTCTATATTGTCCCCTATCATGATCCACGGGGTACATATTCTGTTATATAATGAATTTATAGAATTTACAGAAAAATGAGGGAATTTCATGTTACAACAACTATTCACTTCACCTATTCTATCCATCCGAGCTTTACATCCAGGCTATGAAGATCATGCAAGTGACGTTTTTCTCATTCAAACAGCAGATGCAGAAGTTATCGTTCGTTCTTCTAAAATGAATGAAGAGCCAAATAATGATTTTTGGTGGGGATGCAAAAATCTCTTTGGAATTGATCCAAGGAACGTACATCATTTAGAAACGGTACATGCATTGCTGCAAAAACATACAAATCTTCCTATCCCAACAATTTTAGAAAAACATATTTTAGATGGCCGAGAATTCATTGTGGCTGAAAAATTAGTAGGTAATACAGTTCAATCTTTTATTGGGCAACCAGATTCTATTTTATTCAGCCTAGGAAAAGGACTAGCACAAATACATAAGTATTCAGCCCATTTCGTAGGAAATCCGTCACGTACACTCCAAGTTCCACTAGTGGAATTCCAGCCACACATTTTAAAAGCGAGTAAAGAACTTGTGAATAGGTTTTATTCCGATAACGAGAGCATATATAACGCATTTCATACTTTTGAGTCACAACTTTCTACCTTACCAACACCAAAGGAATCTACACTCGTCTTAATTGATATGGATCCTACTCAGTTTTTATCAGATGGTATAACTATTACTGGTTTAGTAGATACAGAAGCTTATGCAGTTGCCCCGCGAGAGTTTGATTTTATCGGATTAGAATATGTACTTTCAGAAAAAGAGGCTCATGCCTTTAAAAGTGGTTACGAAACAATTATGTCTATTCCTCATCTTGAGGAATGTAGACAGCCTTATCGTTATTTGTACCGACTGTTATCTGTTCAAGGTAGTGTGGAATTAAAGAAATGGTTAAGTTACCCATCCTATTTTTAAAAACGATTGCGAGGGATTATGAAATGAACATTGAAAAAAAGAAATCTTTAACAGCAAACGAAATTCAGCAAATGAAAGATTTAGCTCATATTTGCGGACAATACGATCAAATTGATTACTCATCAGATTTACATGTTAACTTTTTAACTGCTCGTAATAAAAAAGAAATCAATGATTTTCTATTTTTTGATGATACCCAATTAATTGGTGCATTAAGTATGTACGACTTTGAAAGACCGACTAAACTGGAGTTAATAGGATTCGTGCACCCAAACTATAGAAAACAACATATAGGCACTGCCCTTTTACAAACTGCCATGAACGAAATACAAAAAAGAGACACAGACGAAGCTCTTCTCATCATTAACGGAGATTCCTCATCTGGGAAAGCATTTGCAAATCAAATGAAATTACCTTATCTATACAGCGAGTATAATATGACGTGTAAATCAAATAAAAAACGAGAAACAATGAAGAATACTATTAAACTTTCCATCGCATCTTCAGAATTACTTCCTAATCTCATAGAAATCTCTAGTAAAGCTTTCGGGGATTCTGTAGCAAATACATCCACATGGTTGCAAAAAATGATGAAGTCACCTTCTCATCAAGTTTACGTTGCTCTTATGAATGAAAAATCAATTGGAACGATTACAGTTACTCACCAAGAGCGATCTACTACACTTTCAGGCTTCGCAGTCCATCCTTCTTATCAAGGTAAAGGATATGGTAAAGATATTCTAAGTTATATGGTACATATCCTCATTACAGAAGGAGTTTCAACGATTGAATTAGACGTCGAAACGAAAAATAACAATGCTTTACAGTTATATACACATTGTGGCTTTGAAATTATAATGAAGCATAATTATTATGACTTGTTCAAAAAACATCAATAGCCCAATTTTCATTTACGAAAAGTAAAGAAAAAACTGAATCATATCGATTCAGTTTTTTCTTAATATATTTACAACCGCAGTCGTTTCATTATTTTCTTTATAAACACGAGGAATTCTTCTGTCTAACATACATGTAACTTCATAATTAATTGTGCTCAACATATCCGCTACTTCTTCTACAGCAATTTCTTCTTCACCTTGTTTGCCGTAAAATACCACATCGTCCCCTACTTGTACTGGCATCGCTTTTGTAACGTCCAGCATAAGCTGATCCATACAAACACGACCAATAACCGGCACTCGAACTCCATTAATTAATGCATACCCTTTATTAGATAACTGGCGATTATAGCCATCAGCATAACCAATCGGCACAGTCGCAATCCATTCTTCACCCGTTGTTACATACGTATTTCCATAACTAACACCACGATTTTTCGTCGCATGTTTAACATGAGCTACTTTTGATTTTAATGACAATGCAGGCTGTAAGGAAACGACTGTATGATCCACTTCTTTCGAAGGATACATGCCGTAAACTCCAATACCAACGCGAACCATATTTTGAAATGTATTGCTTAGTTCCATTGACCCTGCACTATTTGAACTATGAATGTATGGTATTTGCATCCCTAATTCATTTGCTGTATTTACAGCTTTCTCAAATAAACTTGTTTGCATATTCGTATACGATTTATCAATTTCATCTGCCGTAGAGTAATGTGTAAACATCCCTACTACCTCTACATACTCCATACGGTTTAATTCTTCTAAAAATGGTTTAACTTCTTCTTCTTGCAAACCGATACGGCTCATTCCTGTATCGATTTTCACTTGAATACGTGCTTTATTTTGAAGACGTTGTGCAATTTCATTTATGCCTTGTAAATCTTCTATTCTATAGACTGTCATCATAACGTCATATTGAATTGCGGATTCCGCAGCTGCAACTGATGTATAACCCAATATTAAGATTGGTACAGTGATTCCAGCTTCTCTTAATTCGATCGCTTCATCGACAAATGCAACTGCAAGCTGGTTCACCCCTGCTTCAATCGCAGCTTTCGCAACTTCAACTGCCCCATGGCCATACCCATTCGCTTTTACAGCAGCCATCATTGCAATATTTTCATCGTTTACATGTTTTTTAAATTCTTTTACATTATGTTTTACAGCATTTAAGTCAACTTCAACAATTGTATCTCTTCCATATTTCAAACTCATTGGTCTAACTCCTAACTCAATAATTGCATTCCATTCTATTTCACGTTTCATATGACCTTTTACAATATAATACGTTTCACTATGCTAGTCAAACTACTAGAATTTTCGGAATTTTAAGTATGATATAATACCCTTAAGAATTAATTATATATGGAGATGAGGAGAATTACAATGTTTGTACAATCTGCGTTGCATCAACTAAAAGTTGCTGTTGATACTTCTATCCAAATACTGAATCAATATAATGAAAGTGATTTGAAAATAACACCGATTGAATCAAAGCGGTCATTATTTGAAATGTGTACACATCTTTCCCTTATTTGCCATGCTGATTTACTCATCTTAAATGGTATTTCGGAAAAAGAGTTACATACCTTTTATATAGAACAAACACCCGAAACAATTGCTCAAATGCAACAAATGATGATACAAGGGTACGATTTACTTTCTAAAACTTTTTTATCCTATTCCAATGAAGAATTAGCGGAAATTATGACTGCTTATTGGGATATTGCTTATTCTCGATTCGAATGGTTACTTGAAATCGTCGCTCACTTTTATCATCATCGCAGTCAAATTCACATTTTACTAGTTGAGCATGTTAAAGATCCTTGCATTCCTTTATTTGAATGAAAAGAGTGGAAACAAAGCCAATAAAGAGTATGACTCCTAATAAAATAAACGTCTGAGCATAGTTCCCTATTTTCATAAGATAAATAGAAATAATAGGTCCTATACTAGTTCCTAAAAATAAAACGAAAGTATAAATAGAAACCACTATTCCCCTTGCTCTCCCTCCTAATTGGCCGACAAGAGAAACTAAAGATGGAACCGATATAGCAATACCTATTACGAAGCAGACGCTCATCATTACAAGTAACGGCAGTGTCGAAATAAATCCCATTGAACTTAGACTAAAAATAGCAACTAACAATCCTCCTTGAAGAACTTTCTTTACTTCGAACCTCTTTGTTAAACGACCTGCAAGTGGTGATAGTAACATACCAAATAACCCCGCTAGGCGAAAATATAGAATTTGTTCTGCTGTTAAATTGTAAGTAGAAGAGCTCAAATAATTCCCTAAAACAGTATACATATTAACAAAAGCCATTAATAAAACAAACGCAACCATATAGCTCCATACTAAGCTTTTATGTGTAAAAACTTTCCCCATCTGTTTCATTGGCCCCAAAATATCCGTATAAGCTTGAGACGTTTCCCCTTTCGGAAGAGAATAATGAACCCATACAGCAGTAATGATATAGACAAAGCTAAGAAGAAAGAACACCATATGCCATCCAAAATGCTGACTAACAGCAGTACTTATTACTTGCCCTGCAATTCCAGCTACTAAAAAACCGGTACTAACAAACCCTATGGTTGTAACTTTTTTCTCTACTGGAAACATTTCTACAACGTAAGCTAACGCCACTGGAGAAAATGTAGCTGCTGCTATTCCCTGTAACCCTCGAAGAATAATAAGCCAAAATAAGCTATCCACAAACCCTAAGAAAAAAGAAACAATCGACAGTGCAAGCAATCCAATAAAAATCACTTTTTTTCGCCCATATTTATCAGAGATTGCCCCAAATAACAAACAACCTATAGCAAAACCTACCGAAAATATACTGCCTGTAGCCGCAGATTGCGCTAATGAAACCTTAAAAATGTCTGAAAATAGAGCGATTAAAGGAATCGTCACATATAGGCTGGACATAACTACCATACCTGCCCAACATAACACCGCTGTCATTACTGTATAATTCCTCCCACTATTTACTTCTTTTGATATTTCCATCATAAAATCTCCCCCTTACATTGATTTTCCTCATCGATTGAAAACTTATAAAGTAAATGACTCAAAATAAAATCCCTTCAACACTCACTTAATTCGTTTACGTTAAAAAATACATTATCGCCCTTTTAAATTAGCTAAACATATAATAAGGCAAACTAATTATATGTTTAAATAAAAAAGTTGACTCTCACAATCAACTTATTTACCTACCTTCCCCTAATTTCATCTGCATAATTACTTGCATTTTATTTAATAGCTTCTCTAACACTTGACGCTCTTCTTGATTAAAGTCATTAACTAACGAAGCGCAAGATGACCAAAAAGTCGGTAAAGAATGTGTAACTAGTTCTTTTCCTTTCGGAGTAATTTTCACCTTTAATCTTCTTCGATCTTCAGAATGATGGAACCTTACGATTAACTCTCGTTTCTCCATCCAATCTAATAAGCCAGTGACAGAAGCACGTGTAATCCCTAATCGACTCGCTATATCCGACGGACTCATGTTCACTTCTTCTCCATTCGATTCCATTTCACGCAAAATAAATAACAATAAAAAATCTAATTTGCTTTCCGTTATACCAAGCGGGGCTAAATCTACGTCAACAGCATCAAGAACATTATCAGACGTCCATAACATTAACAAACCAAGTTTTGCTGCGATTGGATCTGTATCCGTTGATGCTGTCTTTTTTATTAACTCTGCATATGGATCAATCCCTAAAGGAAGATCACATTTTTTTGAATCCATTCATTTTCACTCTCCTTCCTCCTATTTAATTAGTTTACCTAACTACTTTTATATTATACTCATTTCTTTCCTTTTATTGCAAGAGTATTGTTAGCAAAAAATCCTATTATGAAAACAGGATTTTTTTCACTGACTAATTATTTTTTCAAATGATCCTAAACTCTTTTAAAGCAAACGAAATGCCACCTTCACTTGATTTCTTTGTAACGAAATCAGCTTTTGTTTTTAACTCTTCTCCACCATTCCCCATTGCAATTCCTAAACCTACATACTGTAACATTTCAATATCATTTCTACCATCTCCGAATGCCATTGCTTCTGACTTACAAATATTTAAATGTTCCAATACCTTTTGGATTGCAGTTAGCTTCGATACTTTATTATCTTCCAACACATTCATAACATAACCATGAAAACGTTCAAACGTAAGCATTGGATATCTTTCAAAAAATTTTTGAGCTTCCATTTCATCAGCATACAGACATATACAATACATCTCTTCTGATAAGTTTCTAACTTTATCAGGATACCGCTCTAAATTTAAAGTTTCGTTTAATGCTCGTATTACACGTTCATCTTTTGGGGCTATACCATTCATAGAAAATTCTTCTGTAAAGTAAGAAACACTATGACCATGTAATTCAGCGAAATTTGAAATATCATGAACAATTTCACTTGAAAGTATCGATTTATGAATAACTTCTTCCTTACACTTTATATGTCCACCATTTGCAGAAATAAATGTGTCTATGCCTAGTTCTTTAAATTGTGAGCATAAACTATATGGTCTCCCTGTTGTAACAACTAAGTGAATTCCTTTATCTATTAACCTTTGTATTGCTTCTTTTGTACTTTCGTGCATACTTCTATCAATTTCACTTAAAAGCGTACCGTCAACATCAAAAAATACGACTTTGTACATAAATTTTTACATCCCGTCCAAATGATTCGTATCATTAATGAAATGTATCGTTTTTTGTTCACCCTCAATTTCAATTAAACTTATTCCCGTATCTCCCATTTTAAAATAATAGTCCATTGAAATTGGCATTTTGAAAAACGCTCGTAACATACTATTTATTACACCGCCGTGTGCAACAATTGCAATTCGATCATATGTATTCTCTGTCACGATTTTAGAAAAGATTCCTTCTATTCTCATTCTAAATTCAATAAATGATTCTCCATTTTCAAAACGGTCATGAAGAAACTTTGGTTCAGGATATTTTTTCGCTTCTTCAAAAGATAAGCCGGCTTGCACCCCATTATTAAACTCCATTAATTCCTCTTCTAGTTGAATTGGACAACCAATTGCTTCCGCTAATGTTTCACCAGTTTCACGGGCACGTTTTAATGTACTTGCCCAAATGAAATCTGGTGGAAAATCAGCCTTCACTTTCTGTACAAGTTTTTGTACTTGCTGTCTTCCCTTTTCTGTTAATTCAAAATCAGCTCGGCCTTCATGTACATGTAATATGTCTGCTTCAGATTCTCCGTGGCGTACTAGTAGTATTTGCATATTTCTCCCGCTCCTTTATTCAACATTCACAAAATTTAATTATATCATATTTTAAGGTTTCCAAAATGAAAAAGGAACGGTCTCCCGTCCCTCATCCATTCACTTTCTCTGCATCATTCCAGTAATACTTACTAAATGCTTCCGTTAATACGTCAATTGTGTTATATAATTCATCTAACGTATTATCAACACCACCAACTTCAATTAACATCGCATTTTTAGATAAATCTTGGTTATAAACGCCATTTCCATCTTTTTTATACTTCGGAAAAATCCCTCTACTTAATCCGTAATAGTTTTCATCTAAATAACTATTGATTGCTCTTGCAATTTTTTCGTTTTCAGTACGTCCTTCATTTTCCATCCCAATTATAAAATATAATCTTGCATACGATTTCCCGTTAATTACTTTTGTAGTTACTTTCTTGCGCTGATCATCACGGTGTATATCTATCGGAAACGCAATTTTATTATTTTGCGCTAATGCTTCTTTTACATATTCATGAGATGCTTTATACGATTGCGGCCATTTCCATTTTTTACTCGCTAATAAATCCCCCATATTCGTTTTATCATGAACAACTGGAATTCCTTGTCCTTCCAGTTGCTCCTTCATACGTTTTCCTAATAAGGACACATTTACATCTGGACTCGATGGATCGGTAGCTCCTGGTAATAAAGGAAAGAAGGATTCCCAACTATGTGTATGGTAAATGTATACTGCATTTTCACCTTTTTTCGTTCCGTTCTTTTTCTGCACCGGATTATTCTTTTCTGCTTCTGTAACTTTATCTTTTGCTACCTCTCGCTCTTTCGTTACTTCTTCAATCGGTACACTAGATTCATTCGGGATATTCGTAAAGTTTGTCCCTTCCCCAGCTACGATAATGTTAGAGTAATACTTTGACATACCAGGTACTTCTTTACCGACAAATGTTCTTAAATCTTTAATTTTCAAATCTGTCGCAATAGAGAACATTAAATTCCCAACAGACTCCCGTTTATTCTGCTTAAAATAATCAAATCCATAATAGTGATTCTCACTTTCTATCATTTGAACAAAACCTTGCATAGACACTTTTCCAAACCATTGATTCGCATAACTTGATTTCATTGTATGTAAAAGCGACGTCAAAATTGACGCGATAATTATTACTATTAGCGCATATAAAAAAAGTAACGAGATTAGTTTTTTCCCATGTATACGAGTTGCATACTTTTTCACTGTATCACCTTCTTTATACATGGATATGTACAAGCCTTTCGTAATATACGCACAAAAAAGAGAAATGGCATCCCATTCCTCTTCCTCACTCTTATTGTTCTTTACCTGTATCATTTGAAGGCAATTTCTTTGCTTGTTTTTCTTTAAAGATTTCTCCGATTGCCCCAAGAGTACCAAGTGTTTCAATTGCATTAGATGGAATAAAGACTTTATTTGCTGGTCCTTTTGCAACCTCAATCAATGATTCAAATGATTTATAAGCAAGTACGCGTTCATCTAAATCTGCTGCACGAAGTAATTCAATTCGGTTTTGTTCTGCTTTTGCGATTTCTTCAATTGCTCTTGCTTCCCCTTGCGCTTCTAATTCTTTCGCTTCTTTTAAACCTTCAGCTTCTCGAATACGTGCTTCTTTATCCCCTTCAGCCATCAAGATTTTACTTTGTTTTTCCCCTTCCGCACGAAGAACTTTATCTTGTTTTGCTGCTTCAGCTTCTAAAATAATCGCACGTTTATTACGTTCTGCTTTCATTTGTTTTTCCATCGATGCTTGCACATCTTTTGGCGGGTTAATGTCTACTACTTCAACACGCTCAATACGAACGCCCCATTTTTCTGTTGCTTCATCAAGCGCTAAGCGAATTTCTGTTGAAATTTTTTCACGACCAGATAACGTTTCATCAAGTTCCATTTTACCGATAATTTGACGCATCGTTGCAGAAGTAATGTTACGAACACCATATTCATAGTTTGAGATACCATATGTCGCAAGTTCAGGTTCGACAATTTGATAGAAAATAATTGTATCAATTTCTACTTGTACGTTATCTTTCGTAATTACCTTTTGTGGTGGTACATTCGTTTGTTGAATACGTAAGTCGTGATATACACGAACGCGATCTACAATTGGGATTAATATATTTAATCCTGGGTGCATAATACGCTGAAACTTACCAAATCTTTCAACAACCCCAACTTTTTGCTGAGGAATAATTTTAATTGTTAATGCGATAAATGTAACTACAATTAGCGCGAATATAATCGTTAACGTTAATGCTATCATATTTATTCACTCTCCTTTTTTACTTGTAATATAGTACTATGCCTCTTTATAACAACGACTTTTTCTCCAGTGTCAATCGAAACATCTGCAATAGCTGTCCAAGTATCTCCATCCACCTTCACAATACCGTTCGTTTCATTTGTAATCGCTTGCACAACAATTCCTTTTTTACCGACAAGCATATCTACTGTATCCGTAAAACCTTTTGCTTCTCGAAAGTTTTTTGAAATTCTTTTCGTAAAGAATGTCAATGTTAAACTTACAATCGCACCAACAGTAACTTGTAACAATAGTGCATCCGGAGCAAATAAAGCAATAAGACCTCCGACAACAGCTCCAATTCCGAGCCAAAGCATATAAAACGTTATCGACAACATTTCCGCGATAAATAAAATACCCGCTATAATAAACCAAATCACCCAACCAGCCATATGCAACCCTCACTTTCTTTCTCATTTTCTATATGTATATGAAGAAAAGAATGGTTTATCCGCCCTTTCTCATACTTGGGCGTTTACTGCAAGCTATCGTACATATTCGCTGTTACAATAAGTATTAATAAAATACTATATCAATATATTCTTCATTATACATGAAAATTCCTTTCAAAAAATGACAAAAAATTTAATTCTTTTAAATTTTTTCAGTTTATAATAATTCTAACTCGAATTTGTATTTTTTTGGAAGGTGATATCCTTAATGTGGAATCATTCAATATCATACTATTTAGGATCAAAAATCTGTATTACTCTTGCTGACATCGTTTACATAATGATTATTACAACTCATATCTATATATCAACTAAATCAGCTACTATTACTGCCCTTTTTCCATTATTACAAGTTATCACAAATTTGATCGCAAACATATCTGCACCACTTATAATGAATCGTTTTTCATCTTATTCAGTACTTTTTATATTACAATGGACAAAAACTGCCCTATTCATTTTATTAACGCTATTATTTCCGGTCCTTTCCACAAACATTGTAACTCTATTAACTTTCATTTTTTTCATTTCTTTATGTAGTGGGTGGAGTGCTCCATTACTGTACAGTATTGTTCCACGCCTAACACCAAAAGAAAGATTAGTAAAAGTAAATAGTATCTTTTCCTTTTCATCACAAATTGTACAAGCGGCAGCTTATTCATTTACAAGTATTATCGTTCTGCTCATTGGCGCTACTTCTACATTCATGATTAATATTATTTTAATGATTTTCGGATGTATTGCATTGCATATTTCATTACATTCCATCCATACCGAACGAGTAACAGAGCCTTCTTCTTCAAAAAACACAGCTTTATTTGAAGGCTGGAAACTATTATTTCATCATCCTTCTTTGCGCACAGTTACATTAATGGACTTAATTGAAACTTTCGCAGGGACGATATGGATTGGCGCTATTACGATGGCATATGTAACGACTGTTCTGCATAAAGGTGAAGAATGGTGGGGATATATTAACACAAGTTATTATGTGGGCACGTTAATTGGTGGTCTATTAGCGTGGAAAATAAGTACATATATTCAAAAAAATTTAATACGCTCCATGGCGATAGGATCACTTATATTTAGTATTCTTACATTTTTATATGGTATAACAAGCAGTGGATTTATTGCGCTTTTCCTATGTGTTCTAATGGGACCATGTTATCAAATTAGAGATATTTCTCAAACGACGGTTTTACAATCTAGTGTCGCCCCTTCTCTATTATCGAAAATGTATACAGCACACGGCGCCCTTCTTTCAACAGCTTCTGGTCTTTCTATGCTTAGCGTTGGCATTATTACTGATATGTTTGGTGTTCGTACGATTTATATGATTACTTCTTTTCTTATTTTATGTTCTGCCTGTTTATCTTTTAGCCTATTAAAATATCATAAGACAGAGCAGAAAGATATTTCACTTTAATCAATAAATCAAAAAGGACAGGAAATTCCTGTCCTTTTGTACATTCTATTCATGACAAGTTGGGAATTTCTCTATGCTTTGTCGCTTGTTCAAAAGCGTACGCTAGTTTAATTAATATTCCTTCACGAAAAGCAGTACTTGCAATCGTAATTCCAAAAGGTCTCCCGTTTTCCATATACCCTGCTGGTATTGCTATAGACGGATAACCTGCTTTCGCACATATAGTAGAGCCTATATAAGACGGAAATAGTATCGCATCAAGATTATATTTTTCCAATGCAAAATCAATACCTTGTTTTTGCGAAAAATATATATCTTCTAATCTTGCATGTAAATATTCTGGATTTCTTAACGTATTAGGATAATCTTTTCTTCCCTCCAACTTAGTTTGTCCATATTTTAAAGCTCTTTCTGCTATGTTTTTATTAAACGCCATTAATTCTGAAATAGAATGTATGGGAATAGTAGAAGGTAATTTTGAAAGATAGTTATCTAAACTATGCTTCAGCTCATAAAGCGGAACTCCCCAGCCCCATTCTCTATGAAAGGAAGGAATATCAATATTTTCTACTACTGTCGCTCCCTTACTACGTAATACTTGGATCGTGTCCTCAAACAAATTTTCATTATACTCACCATTTTCGTAATAATCTTTTGGAGCATTACTATAAACACCAATCTTCGCTCCCTTTAAACCATTAACATCAAGATAAGATGTATAATCTTCATATGCCATACCTTCACTTTTATGAGTAGCTACATCTTTCTCATCCACTCCAGTTAAACTCCCTAGTAAAATAGCGGCATCTGTTACTGTTCTAGCAAATGGTCCCGCTGTATCTTGTGAATAAGTGAACGGAATAATTCCTCTACGACTAATTAGACCGACAGTCGGTTTAATGCCTACTACAGAGCTTTGAACAGCTGGACTCAAAATAGAGGCATCCGTTTCTGTCCCAACAGATAATACTGTAAAATTAGCGGCAACTGCTATTGCGGCCCCTGTACTAGAGCCACCAACAAACATATCATCCGTGCCCGTTCCATATGGATTGATTGTTTGACCACCTCTCGCACTATATCCAGCCCACATTTCAAAAGACATTGCATTTGCTAACTCTGTCATATTCGTTTTACCTATTATCACCGCTCCTGCCTCTCGCAGTTTTGTAACGAGAAATGCATCTTCGCTACTTATATTTTGTTCTAGGGCAATCGTACCTGCACTTGTATGCATGGAATCATTCGTTTCAATATTGTCCTTTAGCAAAACAGGTATACCATGCAATGGTCCCCTTACACCTTTTATCTTCCTTTCATAATCTAACGCTTCTGCAATAAAAATAGCATCCGGGTTTATTTCTAAAATAGAATTAATTTTCGGTCCATCTTGATCATATTGTGCAATTCTATGAAGATAATACATAACTAATTCTTTGGAAGATAACGTCCCTTCTTCCATTGCGGTCTGTATATCATGAATTGTTAATTCTTTTTTTAATACTGGATTAAACTGAATTTCCATTTATATTCTCCTTTATATCCCTTTTAGTTTTTACGAATACTTCTTACTTTTTCATTTTTTCACCTCATCCTATTCCAAATTAATATCCCTTTAAAAAGTTTCAACTTACTTTTTAATACACCTTTAATTTCCCGAAAAATAAAAAGAGTCTGAAACGAATCATCCTTCGCTTCAAACTCTTTTTATTACTGTGCATATACCTCATCTAACAAATGTAAAAACTCTCCCTGTTTTCCTGCTAATTCAGGGCATTTTGCAATATCAATCCATTCGTAGCAAAATACTAAACCTTCATCTTCCTCACCGGCACTTACTATATGTTCCCAAGTATCTTTTACATTCGTTAGTAACGTTACGTGGAAAAAGTGGCGTTTTTGATATTCCTGTTTTTCCTTCACGTGTATGATGTAATCTGCTAGGAAACGCTCTATACATAAAAGACGTAATCCAGATTCTTCTTGTACTTCACGTAAAACTGCTGCTTCTAACGTTTCTCCTTCATCAACTGTTCCCCCTGGCACTTGGATACCAGCTTCAGGTATATCACGATGTTTAAAAACAAGTAATTGCTTCATCCCTTCTTTTTCTCTTGTAATATATGCATGTACTTTTTTCTTATATAACATCGTCATTGTATTTCTCTCCCCTCAATTGTTCACTCTGTTACTTCTTCAAGCGTCAGTTGATTTTCATATAAATATGTAGCTTGTGGATTTCCCACATACCTTACGTGCCATGGTTCAAACCGATAGCCCGTAATTGATTCTTTTTCTTTTGTATATCGAATCACAAAACCAAATTTATGGGCATTTTCAGAAAGCCACTGCCCTTCTTTCGTCTCTCCAAAAACTGTCTCTAACTGAAATTTAGCAGATTGCGATGTAATATCCATAGCTAGTCCAGTTTGATGTTCACTCGTACCAGGAATCGCGCTAGACATCGCAGTTTTCACTTCTCCATCTTGTTTTTTATACATCGTATTTAATGCCTTTTGTCGATCAAAAGATCTAAATCCAGAGACTGCAAAAAGGAAAATACGCTCTTTATCAGCTTGTTGAAACATGTCCTCAAGCGCACTAGCTGCCTCTTTCCTCATTTTTTTCTTTTCTTGATCCCCCTCACTAGAGTAACGTACTTTCGGAATAACTAAATCTGGCGGTCTATACCCATCTGGTAAACGCCTACTTTTATTCACAAGTACAAGCATCGAATTTGGATTACTAATTACCGCAATATCCCCATCCATATTCGCAATCGTTTCTTTCGCTTTCGGAAATATGTTATTTACATTCACTTCCTGTGCCTGCTTATCCTTATACATTTTATAATTGATTCCTGCTACTCCAACAATGAGTATCGCCGCTACGATACCAAGTAGTGTCCATCTTTTTTTCATATAACGACCTCTTATTTTAATAATTTGGCCATTTCATACTCATCAATGTTTTGTCCATCGATAATAAGAGCAGCTTTTTTGACACCCTCTTTCTCAAAGCCTACTTTTCTATATAGTGCCTGAGCTCTTGTATTGTGGGCCATTACCGTTAATTCTAAACGCCATACATCATGTAATCTTGCCCACTTCTCAACCTCTTTAAACAAGCTCGTTCCAATACCACGCCCACTACACTCTTGCAATATACCAATTACAATGGCTGCAACATGTCTCTTTCTTTGTATGTTATTTCCATTCACTAAAATAAATCCTACTATTTTCTCTTCTTCAATCGCTACAAATATTGTTGCTTTTTCATTCTGTATAAATCGATGAATCATTTGCTCTTGTTGCTCAACTGTAGTTTTTCTTTCTCCTGGCTCGTATAACATAAATTTCGTTTCTTCATCTAATTGCTTACTTAATTGCAAAAATGAGGCTGCATCTTCTACTTTGATCTCCCTAATCACTTAAATCACCCTACCTATTTCATTGTGAAAAATTTTCCTTGTAAAAAGATTTTCTCCATTATTGCGAAAATCCCTTTCTAATTCCCCTATTATAAATAGACAAATTTCGATATTACTATAGCAATTATAAATTATGTCTATAATGTGACATCTTATCATCCTCGTTTCATGACAAACAAAAAACGTAAGCTTTACACTTACGTTTTCCCCTAATTGATGTAGGCTGATAACCATTGGCAATGCCTACCACTCATTCAAATTTCACTTTATCCATTCACTTTTTCCGCTTGCCAAAAATATTCACCAAATGCCTTAGCAAGTGCATCAATTGATCGATTTAGTTCTTCCTCTGTATTATCTACCCCGCCAACTTCAATTAATATCGCTTGTCCTGATAGGTCTTGATTGTAAACTCCATTCCCTGTTTGGAATCCTTTTTGAATTACACCACGGCTCATTCCCGGATATTTCTTACTAATCGTCTCGTGTAACGCAGTTGCTAATTGTAAGTTTTTTTCATAGTTTTTGTTACCTTTCCCAATTACAAAAGCAAGCTTAGCATACGATTTATCTCCAATTGTTTTTGTTGTTACATTTTTCCGTGCACTATCACGGTGTAAATCGAAGAAGTATTGTAATTCTTTATTACCAGCCATCGCTTCTTGTACAATTTCCCGTGACATTTTGTAAGAACTATTACTATTTAACCCTTTACTAATTAACCTTTGACCAACGTCAGTCTTATCGTTAGTAGATCCGATTCCTTCGCCTTCTAATTGTTCACGAAATCGGTCGCCGACTATGGAAATATTCGTTACAGAACTTGTCGCTTTATTCGGGTTTGGATCATTCGTTAAGTTCAGTAACGGCAAATAAGATTCCCAGCTATGCGAATGATATATAAATGCAACTTGTCTTTTTCCAGTTGTTTGAGCTGGTTGTTTTTTCTCTTTATTCGTATCAGGCTTTGGCGCTTGTCCACCTTCTCCAGTCCGTTCTTTCACTACTTCTTCAAGAGGAACACTCGACTCTATCGGTAAGTTAGAATAATTTGTTCCCTCACCTGCGATAACGATTTCTGTATCGTACTTACCAAAGCCAGGAAGCTCTTTTCCGACAAAACTACGTACATCGTTAAAACGAATATTCGTAGCCATAGAAAAGAGAAACGAAGAGATTGAAAAATCTTGATTCAAATTTCGATACTCTTGTGTAAAATAATGATTTTCTTTTCCAAGAACATACATGTAGCCATTCATCGATAACTCATTTAACCAATTATATAAATACGTTGACTTTGTCTCTTTCATAGAGGTTACCATCATACTAATAAGAAAAAAAGTCGCTAGTACCGTAGTAATAATAAATAAAACTAACTTACGTACACTTGTAAACTTCACATAAAAAAAGCCTCGATTCATACTATCACCCTCTCTATTTCAAGTTATGTACAAGCTCTAGAGAATAGACCGTTTAAATTCCGGCTATATTGTTAATGAGGTGAAATGAATTGAAGCCATTAATAGGAATATTACCAATCGCTCTATCATTCATTTTTTATTTGTCCGCTAAACATCCAAAAGTCTCTATTGTGTTACATATTTCTGCGTACTTAGCACTGTATGTACTCGGTACAATCATTTCCATTAATATATACGATGTTTTAATACAAGATTTAGTTTTCATGACGAGCATTCATGGAATTTTACTGAATCCATTTTTCCTTATTGCAGGAGCGTATATAGGAACATACACTTTGTACCTACTTTTGTCTCACATTATTATGAAAATAAAAAATGGAGCGTAACGAAATGCAGCCACCGTTCATTTGTCATACATGTAGAAAAAGAATTACACGAAAGAAAGACCTTATTACCACTACACGGTACTTCCATTTTTATTTATTTCACAACAGTTGTTTTAAGCAGCAACAACTTTTCATCCCACGTTTTATCCCTATGAATACACTTTTTTGTTTCTTTCTAATTATATACGGCCTTATTGTTGGTAGCATTCTTATGCTTACGGAGCCGTCTATCATTTGGCTTATTTTTTTGCTTCCTCTTTTATATCGATTTCTTTCATATTATTATGTTGAACGTTTTTTCTCTACATAACGAGTGGACTGCCCTCTCGGAATACTTAAACATTCCCACTCATTTTCTTTTAACATTTTACCGATGTAAATAATCTGTCCAATATGCAAAGCATAATGAGAAATTTGCCTTTCAATTGCTTGCAGGACCGTATGTGCTTCACCACGAATGTATACCGTCTTCAATAGATCTTCCGGCATTATAGTATTCATCGTATTAAAAACGTATTCCCATCCTTCTTGCCACGCTGCAAGGGCTTCTTCCTTTGAAGAATAGCCTCCTTCAAATTCACCATCTCGGTCACGATCAACTTTTTCACCATCAGATGTTAAAAAATCCGTCCATCTGGAACGCATATTACCGTGCAAATGTTTCATTATAATCGCTATGCTATTTGTTTCTTCATGAGAAGACCATTGTATTTGTTCGTATGATAATTGAGAAAGTGCCCGTTCTCCTTGCTGCTTTGTTGTTTTGAAATTAGAAATGACACATTGTAAATATTCTCGTCCGATATCCATATTGTCCCCTACCTTCACACTAACTAATTTTCGTTCCATTTGGCAGTTCCATATTAGGCTGAAGCAACACAACATCACCAGCTTCAGGAACTCCCCCTAACACAAGCACTTCCGATTTAAATCCAGCTACACGCTTTGGCGGAAAATTTACAACAGCAACAATTTGCTGACCAATTAAGTCTTCTGGATTATATCTCTTCGTAATTTGAGCACTTGACTGCTTGACCCCAAGCTCCCCAAAATCAATTTCTAGTTTAATCGCTGGTACTCTCGCTTCTTTAAATTCCTCTGCCTGTGTTACTGTTCCAATTCTTACATCAAAAGTTAAAAAATCTTCAAAATTAGCCATTTTATCATTCCTCCCATTTATTACTTAGACAAAATACAAAAATCCCCTTTAAAAAAAGAAAGGCGCCTAAGCACCTTTCTTTTGTAATTCACTTGATTCATTTGATTTATAGAAGAAGAAACCAAGAATTCCGCCAATACATGATGGGATTAACCATCCTATTCCTTCTTTATATAATGGTAACATTTGAAGTACATTAGAAATCGCATCAATTTTAATATTCGCACTTTCTAAACCGTTAAAGAAACTAATTAACAACGCACCTAAAATCGCCCCAATGTAAATTGTATTACGCTTCCCTATCCATTTATGGAAATATGAAAGAACGATTAATACAATTGCAACTGGATAAATGATCATTAACACTGGTAATGTTACTGTGATTAATTGTGTTAACCCTAGGTTAGATACAATTAAACTAAATACACATACCATAGTTACAATCGTTTTATGCGAAAGTCTTGGGAATAAGTTTGTGAAGAAGCCAGCACACGCAGATGTTAATCCAACAGAAGTTGTTAAACAAGCGAGTATAATTACAAGTCCTAATAAAATTTTGCCACTTGTTCCATATAACTCATTTACAACATTCGTCAAAATAAGACCACCGTTCTCCGACACACCAAGTGATGTACTTGTAGATCCGAGATATGCAAGTGATAAATATATTAACGTTAAGCCTAATACAGCAATAATCCCTGATACAACTGTTATTTTTGCGATTTGTCCGCTCTCTTTTATCCCTTTTGAGCGAATAACTTGTACTACAACAATCCCAAACACAAGTGCACTAATCGCATCCATCGTTAAATATCCTTGAATAAATCCACCAAAGAAAGCATTCTCTTTATAAGCAGCTAAAGGTGCAGCCGGTTCTCCAATTGGCTCAATAATTGCTTTCCCGACAATAACAGCAACAATTAATACTAATAATGGTGTAAGAAATTTTCCAAACCAATCGACTAATTTAGATGGATTTAATGATAAATACCACGTTATTCCAAAGAAAAATATAGTGAAAAGAAATAGCATGTACCACTCTGAAACCATTGCATCTGATAAAAACGGCTTCATACCCATTTCAAACGAAACGGCTCCCGTACGCGGGATTGCGAAAAATGGTCCAATTGCTAAATAACTAACCAATGGGAAAATAAACGCAAATATAGGGTGAACTCTAGAAGATAGCGCTTTCAAGTCCCCCTCTACAAACGCGACAGCTGTTACAGCTAATAGGGGTAATCCGACTCCCGTTACAAGGAATCCTATCGTAGCAATCCAAACATTCTCTCCTGCTTGTTGACCTAAAACTGGCGGGAAAATTAAATTTCCTGCTCCTAAAAATAATGCAAATAGCATTAAACCAATTGCTACCGTATCACCTGGCCTCAATCGTCCCTTCATACTCTTCATTTGCATAGCACTTTTTCATTGTTTATCTTTATTTTCACAATATGCTATGCATCCTCCTCTCTGCTCAAGATGATAAAATATGCCCCTTACAAAGCAGTGTCTTTCTCCATAATTTCTCCATTCCCCTTATTATTACTCTAATTATTAATCTCGTCATTATTTTTCGTTTTTTGATTTTTTTGAATATTTAAATCATTAGAGTGTTATTACGTGGAGTATAGTTGTCAGACCTCTTTGTTTTTATCACACATATAGTAACATATTTAGTTGAAAAATAAAAACATATTTTCAAATTGATTTTTTTGAAAATCAAAATTATCTACATTTTATATTCTTTCACACAAATGTTATTCGAGCACTAGACTCATTCTATATTATTATCTTAAAATAATTTTAAAAGCCATCTAACATATGTTAGATGGCTTTTGCATGTTACTCTATCGTTTCTACTTCACGTGGATTATTCATCTCTTCTACATACACAACTCTAAATCCATGATCTTCTAAATCTTTTTGAAGTGTTTCTAATTCACCATCTTCAAACTCTTCTCCTAATGTAAACATAATTCTACGAACTAATAGAGCATCATTATCAAAAGTCATTAAACTTTGAATACCAGTGTATTTCTTCAAAACTGTCGATAACTTTTGGATCGCTCCATTATAGTCTTGCGTTCCAATCATGACAGAATATTTACTAGAATGAACGCCCCATGCATCTTCTAATAACTCAAAAACTTTTTTATGCGTTAAAATTCCAAGGAAAATTCCTTTTTCGTCAACTACTGATAAATAAGGTAATTTTTTTATTGTAAAAAATACTTTAAAGAAAGATGAATCTTCTCTCACAAATCCTTCTTTATCGTTCAATAATTGTATTACACTTTCGTCAAGTGATCCTTTATATTCTAAAATATCTACTTTATATATATTCCCTAAAAATTTCTCTTTTTTTTCATCTAAAACTGGTACACAACGATACCCTGTTTTATTTAAATGCTCCAATGCTTCCCCTATCGTAATCGAACTTGAGCACAGTAAAACTTCCCTTTTCGGCACGTAATTCCCTTTAATCCTCATAAAAAGCCTCCTTATGTTAAAATACTTTCTGTGCCATAACTATATTATATATTCAGAAAAAAATAAATAATTTATTTTATTTTTCTGAAAATTATTCATTTTCTTGTCATAATTTATTCATGAATCCTTCACTTGCATATCTTCACTAGGAAAGCCTCTCTCTGAATGACTTAATGAAAAAGATATTGTAACTTTATTAGAAAAACGCTAAAATAAGAATAAGAATTTTCTGAATATTCAAAGAGTAGGTGGTTATATGTCTTTGTTACGCTCGCATATATGCAAATTTATAATTGGTGTCATTGTTATTTTTGTCATAAGTCCTATCCCAGCTCTTTTTATTACACATAATTATTCTTATCAAAATGGCTTAATAAGTATTTTCCAAAACTTCGATCAACTTTCTTCTATATCAATTCCAAAAATTGATTGGATGCATGAATCTATTTTTTTCTCAGCAAATCAGATGATACATACTTCTACTCATTCAACACCACTATTCCCTTACATATGGGAAATATATTTTTTATCAATTGTTCGTTTCACTTTCACTCTTGCAATTGGCTTCTTTATAAGTTTAGGAATCGGTCATCTATTTTTAAAAGCACCAAATTCAATTAAAAAGATCACTACTTTCCTACACTGGATACCGTACTCTTTTTGCACTGTATTTTTACAATGTTCTATCTTACTACTTCTTCTCTATATTGCAAACTTTATAAAGTTTTCTTATTTCTCATCTTTGATCATCGTATGTAGTACCTCTATGATTATCGTTATGCAAGCAATAAAGAAATGGCTCCCTTTCCTGTATAACACAAGTGAATATGAAATGAAAAATTCTGCTTTCCTTGTTGATACATTATTTTTAGCACTTACTTCGAATCATAAATCTATTTTAAGTTCTATTATTTTTTCCTTTTTAATTATGGAATGTACTTTTCACGCGAGCGGATTATTACAATTTATCGTTCAATTTGGTGGTACTGCACCTGTAATTGTCACAATCGGTTTACTACTATTGTATATCCCATACAGCGTCTTATCTTTTCTCCAAGCACTTTGGACAACAAACTACTCTAAACAACAAACATACACTATAACACGAAGTATCCCAAAACCGTAAAGTTACATAGCCCTCTATATTCTGAAAGTAGAGGGTTATTCCTTTTGTATCGAGGACAAAATAACAACAAACTCTAAAACTACACTATAAACATGCCAATATTTACCCTTTTCCTTTGACTATTCTTTTCATTTGGATTTATTATAAAAGTATAACATAATTGCAGGAGGTGACATCTTTATTTCAAACTTTGGAATAGAGAACACACTTGGACATATTAAATATTTTTCTCATCTTTGTACTTATTCTTATTTCGGGCTTTTTCGTTGCATCAGAATTCGCTGTTGTAAAAGTACGAAAAAGCCGAATTGACCAACTTGCAAATGAAGGTAATAAACAAGCTTTAGCTGCAAGAAGTGTCCTATCTAATTTAGATGTTTATTTATCAGCTTGTCAGCTCGGGATTACGATTACTTCTTTAGGGCTTGGTTGGCTTGGTGAACCGACTGTGGAACATATACTACGACCGCTTTTTGAAAAAATCAACATGACTGGAACAATGGCTAACACGTTATCTTTTATTATTGCTTTTAGCGTTATTACATTTTTCCACGTTGTATTAGGTGAATTAGTTCCAAAGTCTTTCGCAATTCAAAAAGCAGAAGCAATCACACTCAAATTTGCCAAACCACTTATTTTATTTGATAAAATTATGTATCCGTTCATTTGGCTACTCAATAGTGCAGCTATATTTTTCACAAAACTACTCGGTTTAGAGCCAGCGAAAGAAAATGAACTTGCTCATTCAGAAGAGGAATTACGACTCATTTTAGGTGAGAGTTTTAAAAGCGGAGAAATAAACCAAACCGAATATAAATATGTAAATAATATTTTTGAATTTGATGACCGGATTGCAAAAGAAATCATGGTCCCTCGTACTGAAATGGTTTGCTTATCTACCGAAAATACTTTAGAAGAAAATATGGATATCGTCGCAACTGAAAAATATACACGCTATCCTATAATTGAAAAAGATAAAGATGACATCATCGGGATGATAAATACGAAAGAAATATTTCATGATCAAACAAAAGGTATTTATAAACCACTTGAATCTTATATACATCCCGTACTAACTGTATTTGAAACTGTTCCAATCCGTAAAACATTAGTACATCTTCAAAAGAATCGCGTTCAGATGGCAATCATTATGGATGAATATGGTGGTACTGCTGGGCTTTTAACAATGGAAGATATTCTTGAAGAAATTATTGGAGAAATTCAAGATGAATTTGACGCGGATGAATCACCTATGATTGAAAAGCGTACCCCGAAGCTTACTGTTTTAGATGGAAAAGTACTCATTTCTGAAGTAAATGATATGTTTGGCCTACATATTGATGATAGCGATTTAGATACAATTGGAGGCTGGCTCCTCTCTCAAGCGGTTGACTTAAATATTGAAGCTGGTTATTCTATTGAATATGCTGGGTTTCAATTTAAAGCATTAGAACTTGATGGACATCAAATCAAAAAAATTGCTGTACATAAATTAGATATTAAAAAGGAGTTATAAAGTGACTGTTTTCTTAACAATCTGTATCATTGCCTGTTTCATCATTTCATTTCTCGCCTTTATTTACCCTATTATCCCAGGTATCTTAGCTGTATGGGCTGGATATTTGATTTACCATTTTGGTATAAATGGCGGGGAACTAACAATTACTTTTTGGGTCATTCAAGCCATTTTCACCCTATTCATTTTCGTCGCTGATTTTATTGCTAATGGATATTTCCTAAAAAAATATGGAAGTTCAAAATGGGGCGAACGTGTCGGTATGATTTCTATCATTGTTGGATCGTTCTTCTTCCCACCTTTTGGTTTAATAATTATACCGTTCTTATCGGTATTTTTCACAGAGCTTATGCATAAAAAGACGCCAAAAGACGCCTTTCTAGTAGGAGTTGCTACTGTAGTTGGTTTTTTAAGCAGTACTGTAGCGAAAGCTATTCTCCAAATCATTATGATTATCATTTTCGTATGTTATATCATCTTTTAACCATCCCGCTTTTGGGATGGTTTTTTAATATGAAATACCAACTCGACTATTTTCATATATATTTTCATTGCATAAATCCCATGTAAAATGTGCTGTATCACCAACTGTAATTTTCGCTCCATCTTCTGGCAATATATGTTGTTCAGTGCGATATACCCCCGTTATCTCACCGTCTATTAAATGCGTCGGACAAACAATGGTCCAACATAAATCACTATTATGAAGCGCCTTATATGCAGCTAAATGATCCTCTGCTGCTGCTGTCGTTTTCCTTTTTGATTCCGATGATTGGAAACGATATACATTTGGATTTGTTCTCGCTTGTAAAATACCAGCTGTTCCTATCGTAATAATTTTCTTAACGCCTTCTTTTTCCATATACTTTATAATATTTGGCATACTCTTTGCTAATGTCCCATTTCCATCCGTTCCAAGAGCGCTAATTACGATATCACATCCTTCTATCGCTTTCTTTATATCGTTTTCGTTTAATATATTTCCTTCTATAACATGTAACCTGTCATGTTCTATTTCCATTCTATTTAAATCACGAACGAATGCCGTCACTTCGGATGAATCCTTTAATGCTAATTTCATTATTTCCGAACCTACTCTACCTGTCGCTCCCAATACACATACTTTCATTTGTTTACTCCTCTCTCATTCTTTCTCTATTTTTTCAATACTCTCAATCAATATACAACAAAAAAGCTTCCTCATATATAAGAGGAAGCTTTTTTATTACTTTATTTCTTTTCTTTAGAATCAGTAGACTTCTCTGTTCCACTTGTTTCTTTATCCTTTTTCTCATCCTGTTGTGTTGTTGTGTCTTCTTCTTTCTTCTTGTCCTCACCTTTACTACAACCTACCATTAATAAAGAACTTGCAAGTGCCATAGCAGTTAATGATTTAACCCATTTGTTCATTTGCGTTTCCTCCCTTTGATAGAATATGTACAATCCCATATTACTCTCTATTTTTAAAGGAAAGATTGAAAAATAGTAAATATACGGTAAATGTTTGTAAATTTTCTAATAATAATTACATTTAGCCCTTTTCTCTGCATGAAAGTAAAAAACTAGGGCGACAACTATTCCGCCTTAGTTTTTTATGCAAATTTCTCGTTTTCATATATATGTGTAATTTTATATTCCTTCTTCACAACATATTGCCACACACTATAAGCGTAACGATTCATTTTCAGGAAACAGTTTTCCAAAAACGAACGAAATTCTGGATTTGCAACTTCCACTGCAACTTGAGCAAACTTCAATGCTAATCGTTTCAAATGTGAAATATAACAGATTGCAATTTGGATATCTCCTGTATATGTATTATCTATTTCCTTTTCCGTTTCCATTTCCATTTCAGACAAATGAAACGAAATTGGTTCACATGTTATATGCTGTACATTCTCTCCTTCTTGAAAATTCACTTGTTCATTATATGCTTGTAACATATACGGTAAATGGTGCTGTATTATATCCTTTAATTCTTCATCCCGGATTTTTTCAGTATACTCTCCTACTTTATAAATTAACATGTAACTATACTTCATTAATTCTTTCATACAGTCCATTAAAGTTCCTCCTTTCCTTTTGTCTATATGCTATAAATATGACGCTAAAACATTCGCTATTCTTGCTAAAAACCAATCCCATTTACTAATTTCCTCAAAATCCTGTTCAGAAAATCGTTTTGATTTATGAAAATCCTCCTTTAATCGACTCCATACGTCAGCAACAACTGTTTTGTCATATATGAGACAGTTAGATTCGCAATTTAAATAAAAACTTCTATTATCAAAATTTGCTGTACCGATATCAACAATTTCTCCATCAATGATCGTTACTTTCCCATGAAAAAATCCATTGCGATATTGATAAATTTCCGCTCCAGCATGTAACATGTCTTTCAAATACGGATAAGCAGCTTGTTTTAACAATACAGCATCACTTTTAAATGGCACGAGAATTTTTACATTAACACCGCGATGTAATGCATCTTTTAACTCTTTCATCATTTCTTTACTTGGTACAAAATAAGGTGTAGCAATTATTAAAGACTTTTTAGCCTGCTTTATAAGCACCCCATATTTCTGCCATAAACCTTTTCCATTTGAAAACAAATATTGATATTTTACATTTCCTTTCGCAGGTAAACTTTCATGTGCAGGCATTTTTTCCCCTGTATCTCCTTTCCAATCTTTAGCAAATTTTCTTTCCATATCAGTTGCACCATTCCCATTGATACGTACATGATAATCACGCCATGGACCAAATTTCGGATTTTGTCCAAGGTATTCCTTTCCGATATTAAAACCACCGACGTATGATACCTTTCCATCTATCGTAACAATGCGTCTATGATTTCGTTGATGCAAAGAATAGAATATACTTTTCAGTTTAGGTTTTTTACTAAATGTAAACTGGACACCTTTTCTTTTTAATTGATTCAGTATCTTTTTCTTCAGCTTATATCCACCTATACGGTCGACTGACAACTTCACTTCTACCCCGCTAGATGCTTTTTTCTCTAATAACTGTAAAAACTCTCGGCTTATCTCATCTCTACCTACAATATAAAAATGAATATATATATACTTTTCCGCATTGTTTATATCCTCAAATAATCTCCTATATAACTCTTCTCCGTTCGTATATAGTTGAAATTCGCCTAATCGAACTTGCCCTAATTCATATTCACTAGCCATTTTTTTCCCCATTTCCACATCGATGTTCATCCATATGAATACACCTATAAAAAAAAGGATTAGAGCGAAAAAGTGCTTCATGGATAATTTCCTTTCTCCACTTACTGTTATTCCTATATCTTCCCTTTTTTTATACATAATCATTCAAGAAAAAATGTCCTTACATGATATATGTCCATATCAAACAACAGCTCATTTGCATATTGTATGTTGTATCTTAAAATAAAAGGAGGAAATAACAATGGGCTTCGCACATGGTAATGGATTTGCGCTTTTAGTCGTATTATTTATCCTCTTAATCATCGTCGGTGCTGCTTGCTTCTGCTAAGTAGTTATTGTCATATGATATGTGGATGAAAAAACTATAAAAGCGGACACCTATTTTTAGGTGTCCGCTTTTTATTTTAAAACCATTATCGTTTGTTATGGTAACCTTAACGGCTATATATTCAATTCAAAAAGTTAACAATGTGGCTACTTTCTTACTCTCTGCCTTACGAATATTACGTTGTTCCGCACGTAATACAGCAATACGATGTAATTCTTTCTCTTCTTCTGTTTCAGGAATAACTCGTGGTACAGGAACTGGATTATTTTCCTTACTAAGTGCAACAAATGTAACAAATGACGTTGCAGCTATACGCTTCTCACCTGAAATTAAGTCTTCAGCCACTACCTTCACAAAAACTTCCATTGAAGTTCTTCCCGTCCAAATTACAAAGGATTCATAACTAACGCAATCAGATGAACGAACAGGATGTAAGAAATCAACCCAATCCATAGACGCTGTGACACATTCTTTTCTTGCATGTCTCGTTGCTGAAATAGAAGCAACCATATCCATCTCCGCTAATATTTTCCCACCAAATAGTGTATTATGATCATTTAAATCCGTTGGAAATACTCGGCTCGTTTTAAACACTCTAGACTCATTAGCTGTTTTTCCCTTTACTTCAGTCATTGTTATCGCCCCCTTGATTAATTATCCTGCTATTTGCGGGTAGTAAGACTCCCAGAAGAAATTAGGTGGAAGTCGGGCTGTCCGTATACTTTCAATGAGTTCAACTAATCATGTACTGTTCACTACACTAAATGAACTACACGTTTAATATTAACAACATTCAGAACTTTTAGTCCATAAAAAAGAACCGATGTTATCAATCGGCTCCTCTAAATACATATTGTTCTTTCGGCTGCTCAACTTTATTCCATTTCGTTACTTCTAAAACGGGAATATTGGCATGGAACGGCTGATAAAACTCCGTTGTTATTTCTCCTTCTACTTGGATCCAGTCATCATTATTCCACTCTACCCCTTCTGGTTTTTTCACTAACATACCATATACACCAGAATCCGCTACACAGTGTATAATACCGAAACGGAATAAGAAGTATTGTTCTTTTTTAGAAGAATCATCTCTGAACACAAACCCTTTAAAAGATAATTTTTTCCCAGTAAACTCGCCAGGATAGTTATAAATCGTCTCCATACCCTTTAAGAAATCTTCATCTTTTAAAGTAATACTGTCTTTCGTAACAAACTCTTTCTTCCCTTTTTCCATTACACCACGGTATCCTTCTTTCCCGTAATAAATGCTCGTATCAGGTCTTAGAAATTGCCTTGTCATAAATGGATCTTTACTTTCTGCTTGCGCTACTGGAAAATGGAATCCCTTCGCCTTAACAATATCGGAATCTAATGTTGCAATTGGGAAAAACAATCCTGTAATGATTGGAAAACAGAATAATGTGTAAGAAAACACTTTTTTCCACCATGTATTCTCATCTTTCGAATGATCATGCCCGCAGTGACTATGATCGCAACCACAATTGTGCTGATTTTTTTCTTTTTGATGTTCTTTTTGGAAAACGATAATAATTTGAACAATCGTTAAAAACCCTAAAATAATGGCTGCTGTTGTTGATAAATAAGCATACTTCATATTGATATATTTCGTAATATTACCTGAAATATGAAGCTGTGCAATTAATATTGTGAAACCTAATAATATATATGCTCGAAACATAACCTACCACCCCATCGCATAAATGAGTAGTGAGCTTGCATAAACAACAAGAGTAACTGTAACTGTAACGACAATTACAAATTTTGTTTTAAATGTCGCAAGCATCATAAACATATTTTTAATATCCACCATCGGTCCATATACGAGAAACGCGACGAGTGATGCTGTTGAAAATGTACTTTGGAATGACGAAGCAATAAATGCATCTGCTTCTGAACAAAGTGATAATATAAAGGCAAGTCCCATCATTACAGCTGATGAAGAAAACGGCCCTTGTCCGATAGCAAGAAGTGTTGAAGTTTGTACAAACGTTTGAACCGCTGCTGCAATTAACGCACCTAGTACTAAGTATTTTCCCATTGAGAAGAATTCCTCAACTGCGTGCGTACATACCTCCCACATTTTTTTACGTAACGGACGCTTATGATTCACTTCTGGGAAGTGATCGTCTCGTAATTGATGTTCTTTAAACATAAATGATAATATAATTCCAACGATAATTGCTACGATAATCGCTACAATAGAACGATACCATACCATGTGCATACTACTTCCAAAAGCGACATATGTAGCAAATAGTACAACCGGATTAATAATCGGTCCAGTTAACATAAATGCAATCCCTGCGTATGGCGGAACGCCTTTTCCGATTAACCGTCTTACAATCGGAACAATTCCACATTCACATCCTGGAAACATCATGCCTAAAAAAGTAGCTAATAAAACTGACAGAAATCGGTTCTTCGGCATCCATTTTGCCACCATATCTTCTGTCACAAACATTTGAATGAATCCTGAAATAAATACACCAATTAGCACAAACGGAAGTGCCTCGATTAATATTGAGATAAAAATTGTATTCATTTGCAGGAATGCTTTCGGTAATTGAAACAATTCCATGATGTATTTCCTCCAACTTTTCTTTAACAATATGTAATTTTAACCCCATTTTATTAATTGGACAAGGCTTATACGGAATTCATAACCTTCATACACATTACATTTCACATGTTATATTCTATTCCAAAATTGAGATTTCATAGCAAAAAAGCTGCTCTAGCGTAGTTTTACAACTATGCTAGAGCAGCTTTTTTATTGTTAAAAGTAACGTTTCTTCCAAAAAACAAATGCCAATGTGAACGATAAAGTTACACATATAATGAGTACAATTACAAAACCATACGCTTCACCTTCAAATGGAACCTTTACGTTCATTCCAAAGAAACTAGAAACCATTGTTGGTAAAGATAAAATAATTGTAATAGACGTTAACAGTTTCATAACACTATTTAAATTATTTGATATAACGGAACTAAATGTATTCATCATTCCACTTAAAATGTGACTATATATTTCCGCCATTTCAATAGCCTGTTTATTTTCAATTAATACATCTTCTAATAGATCTTGATCGTCTTCATACATTTTTAAAAATGTACTGTTTCGCATTAATTTTTGAATTACAATTTTATTAGCCTTTAGTGATGTTGTAAAGTAAACTAAACTTTTTTCAAGGCCTAACAATGTAAAAATTTCTTTGTTTTTCATTGATTTATTTAATTGGTGCTCTAAATCGATTGTTTTTCGATTTATTTGCTTTAAGTATCTTAAATAATAAGTAGAAATCGTATATAAGAGCTGCAGTGCAAAGCGTGTCTTTTTAAACGTATAAAATTCTTTAATACGTTGATTAATAAAACGTTCAAAAATTGGATTCTCTTCTAAGCAAATTGTAACGAAACAATCTGGCATTACAATCATACCTATTGGAATCGTGTCATAAATCGAATTCCCCTCTTCATCATGCCTAACTGTCGGAATATCGACGATGATTAAGGTATTATTGTCTTCCTTTTCAATACGAGAGCGTTCTTCATCATCCAAAGGGTCTTTAATGAAATCTAAGTCTACATTTAAAGTTTGTACTAAATACTGAATTTCTTCTTCAGTTGGATGAAGTACATTAATCCAGCAACCCTTTTGCATTTCCTCAATCTCTTGTAGTTTTCCGTTTCGGTCTGTTAAATACATATTTAACATACTATCACCCCGATTCTTTTTACATGTAGGAATCTACCTCTCTTACATAACAGTTTTTGAACCGCCATTCTCAGCATATGAAACATACGTTTAAATTTCAATAGAAAAATTATTTTGAAAACGCTTTTACGTGAAAAATATTATAAACGTAGAAAAAGACAGAGGATTCTCTGCCTTAAAAAGCTTATGTTGCCTTTATAACATATTTAGAAAGCATCCACAAGTTAAAACCAACTGAAATCGTATAGCCAGCGTAAGTTGAAATGATAAAACTTACATAATCGAAATACGGAAGCAATACAATATTTAATATTATCTTTACAATAATTCCGATTACTAAACCTAATACTGTTTTCTGTTGTTGATTAATTCCTTGCAGCATGGCAGCCGTTACAGTAAAGAGTGAAAATAGTATACACGCAGGAGCATAATATTGTAGAATAACACTCCCTATCTCCGGATCATTCCCCGTACTAAACAAAAGCGTATATATTGGTTTTGCTAACACCATCATTCCAATCGCCGCTGGTACCGTAATCCCTACTACTAATAGATTCGTCTTTGTAAAATGTTTATATAGTAACTTCGTATTCCCTGCTGTATAAGCTTTCGTCATCTCTGGAACGAGAGACATACTAAAAGCAGTCGCAACTGAAACTGGGATAAGTACAACCATTTGAACAAGACCAATAATCGCATTGATTTTTTCCGCTTCTCCTTGCATATATCCAATTTGTATAAGTAGTTTATTAATTGTAAATGTATCTATAGTCTGATACAAAGGAATAGCTAAACCAACCACGACGAAAGGAATAGAATATGTAAAGAGCTCCTTATACAACGAGAAGAAAGATTTCGTCGTTTGCGGTATACTTGCCATCTCTTTTTTCTTTAAATGCCTTCTCCTTCTTACATAATACGCAGTTAAAACAGCTAATCCACCTATTGCTCCCATGAAAGCACCAAACGTTGAAATACCAACTGCTAGCGATACAGAAGCTTTTAAAACATATAATACGACAAAACTTCCTATCAATATAGTTAAGACCCGAAAGAATTGCTCTACAACTACACTTAATGCAGAAGGGCCCATCGACTGAAATCCTTGAAAGAAGCCTCTTAATAAACTCATTACTGGTACAAGTATTAACGCAAAACTTACAATTTGAATGTTAGTAGCGACAGCAGTTACACTATTCCCCGTTTGATCACTTCCATCAACTACAAGTTCAGCTAAATGCGGGGCTAATACATACAGTGTGACACACGATACAACTCCCATTATTAACATAAAAACGATACCACTCTTTAGTACTCTTTTAACTGTATGATAATCATTTAGTTGATCATATTTTGATACCATCTTTGAAACAGCGAGCGGTAACCCCATCGTCGCTATACTCAGCATAATCGTATAAGGACGATATGCATACGCGTATAGAACGTACCCACTCGTACCAACCATTGCTGTAAATGGTATAATATATATAAACCCTAACATTTTAGATATCATTGTTGCCATCGTTAAAAATATCGTTCCACGTATAAACGGTGACCCTTTCATCACATTCCTCCGCTACGCTTTATTATTACACATTATGGACAACTCCTTTTGTTTAGAACCGAAACAAATAAAAAAGCCAATGAATCATCATTGACTTTAACGTGTTGTTTTTTTCTTTTTCAAATACTTTAAACCGAAGTATAGTGCAATAAAGAGCACAGCTCCTATAATTATGTAATGTGTATAATCAGATGCATACTCTTTAATATGACGCCAATTCCCACCAAGTTTTTCACCTAAGTATATAAATAGAATTGACCACGGAATAATCGCTACAACCGTATAAAGTGTAAATAGTTTTAATGGCATCTTAGCTAGTCCTGCTGGAATAGAGATCGCATGACGTACTACTGGAATAAAGCGTGCAGAAAATATTACGCCTGCTCCGTAACGTTTAAACCAACCTTCCGCTATGTCTAAATGGTGTTTATTAATAAGTAGATATTTCCCATATTTCTCTACAACCGGACGCCCTCCGTAGTATCCAAGCCAGTATAAAAAGATTTGCGCTAAAGTACCACCAATCGTTCCGGCGATAACTGCCCCCACAAAACTAATTTTACCATCCGCTACTAAAAAGCCAGCATACGAAAGTACAATTTCACTTGGGATTACTTCAATCATTAAAGCAAGAGCTACTCCAAAGTACCCTAAGCTTGCAAAAAATTGCAATAACTGATCTATTATATTTGCTAACATGTTCTTTTCTATCTCCTTTTTTCTTCACATACCATCCCATTATCACATAAAGATTGCAATCTGCCAATATCTTCATTTTAACAATATGTACAATTCAAGCAGCATTAATCTATTATTTTTTCTTTCTGTGGGTCTTTCATATAAGCAAACATTTCTTTAATTTGCTCTTCTGTATTTCTAGCAATTGATAAATCCGGCAATTCATCTTCACCAAAAAACTCTATTTCTTCTGTTTCAATACTAACCTTCTTTTCCCCACCAACAATATTACAACCAATAAAAATCTTATATACATGCGTTACTGAAGGTGATGGTTGATGCTTTTCTTTATCAAATATAGCTAGTAGCTTAAAACGATCTACTTCATATCCTGTCTCTTCGAAAACCTCTTTTGCTGCTACTTCTGTTGGCGTATAACCAACATCAGCCCATCCACCTGGCAATGCCCATTTCCCATCACTTTTTTCCTTCACAAATAATAGCTTTTCATTTTGACAAACAACTGCTCGTATATCAACTTTTGGTGTTTGATAGCCCGTCTCACTTGCAAATAGTTTCGCTACTACTTCCCAATCTGTTTTTGTGTAATGTGACATCATCGAAATCGAAATGTCTCGTAATTGTTGGAAACGTTCTATATCGTACACATCTTTAGAATACGTTAAACCCGCTTGGGCTATAGATTGTATTTGTTTTACCCAATCAATCCATTTAATCGTCATCTCTACACAACCCCATTCTCTATCAAATACATATCATTTCACTTTTTTGGTACACCTTTATTATACAAAAAAAGAGATTGATAATGTTCCAATCTCTTTCAAAATTAATCCAATTCATGTAAGTGGTCTTGTATATACTTCCTTCTTTTATTTATATATTCATAAATCATATCAGCCTCTTGATCAAACGTTTCTAATTTTTCTTTCATATATGGATCTTGTAGTAAATATGGACGAATCAATTCACACAACGCTTCTACTTTCGGCCTCATAAACGAAACTGTAAATTGTTCTTCTAATATTTCTTCTAAAATACTTCGATACTGCTTTCTAAATACAGGTATGTCTAACAATCTTGCACTTAACGTGTTATACCCTTGAATGCGAATATATTCATGATTAAGCGGTCTCCCTTGTACATCTCGCCCCCAAGTTGCATCATAATCCCACGGTATAACTTCAAATAAATTTGTCTCATCGTTATGGTATAGTGCATAGTTATGAACGAAACCGTCAAAGTTTTGCGTGAAAATTACTCCAGCTAACCATCGTAAATATTTATCTACATGTAGAAACTTCCCAATTTCTTTTTCATAATCTTCCCTCGACAAAGTATTCGCTTGAAATACAAATTCACTTAGTTGTTCTTCACTATTTTTATTCGAATATTTAAATTCATAACCCGCAAAGAGCTCTGTCTTAACATCTTTATCTCGCTCACTCATTAATGAAAAATTCGCATCATCATCTATCGCATAATAAATAGAACCACTCGGTAATCCTCTATTTTTCAAAAAGTTTTCATCAACTGATTCTAACTGTAAATATACACCTTGAATTTGACCATTGATTTTTATAAATACATGTTGTGATTTTGGCGAAAGTACACCAATATCATGAAAAAAATCTAAAGATAATTTATTTCGTATGAGTGACGGATCCATAAACTCAGAATTCAAATGAAACTCTTTCGCGCCTTGAAATTTTTTCGGTTTATAAAATACAACATGATAAGACTTTTTCTCAAATTCGCGAATATGAGCACCCCGGTATACGATATCAATGTCATACTTCTTTTTTCCATAAGTTAATTTTGCTGGCACTGGACTATCTGACCAAATATCTTTTTTCAATTCCACTAAGTACATTGGATGAACAAAAAAATCATATGAAGGCAGCATGTTTTCTCATCCCTTCTCAGTTCTCTTCATTCAATGTATGCGCCTTGTCTTGTCCATACATCCGCTATCATCTATTTATATAAAATTACACTCTTGTCCTGTTCAGAACGTCGTCATATCTCATATCATGTTAAGGAAAAAGAATACCTTTTCACTTTAATACATGATAAGGAGGATTTCTATGAAACGTGATATTAGAAAAGCTGTTGAAGAAATCAAAAGTGCTGGGATGGAGGATTTCTTACATCAAGATCCAAGTACTTTTGAGTGCGATGATGATAAATTCTCTCATCATAAATGTACTACAGGATGTAAATGCACTACAGGAGGTAGATGTCCAAGAACAAGATGTACTCGCGTGAAACATTGTACGTTCGTTACAAAATGTACGCACGTAAAAAAATGGACATTTGTTACGAAATGTACTCGTGTTCGTGTTCAAAAATGGACATTCGTTACGAAAGTGACGCGTAGAAAAGAATGCGTTTTAGTTACAAAACGTACTCGTAGAAAACATTGTACTTTCGTTACAAAATGCATACGCTTTGAAAAGAAATTTTACTGGACAAAACGAAGTTTCTGTAAAAAATGCGAATTCTTCCCTCACGGACACGGTCACTCTTGCGATGATTCATGTGATCACGGTAGAGACTGTCACGATGACGGACACAAATGGAATGATTGCAAAGATAGCAGACACAAGTCTTCTTCTTGCAAGAATAAAAAATTCGATCACTTCTGGTATAAAAAACGTAATTGCTAGTTTTTTATGTCCACCAAAAAAGGCCGCGTTGCGGCCTTTTTTACGTTTACTGAAAATGACTTATATCTGCAAATTGTTTTACTTTACCAAGATCTTCATCAAATTCAATTACACTAAGACTCGCGCTATGCATAAATGGCTCTCCCCATACATGTTCAATTTCAAGACCTGCAAAATGTCCTACAAGTAGTTTCGCTGCTGCAGCATGAGTAACTATTAAAATGTTTTCTCCTTTATGCTTTTCTAAAAGAAAGTGTATCCCTTCAATTACTCTTTTATAAACGGCCGCAAAGTTTTCCCCTGATGTTGACTGAAAAAGATGTGGTTCATTCCAAAATAAATGTACTTCTTCTGGATATTGCATTTCCAAATCAGCAATTGTTTGCCCTTCCCATATCCCCATATTTATTTCATAGAAACGTTCATCTTCTATAATTGGAATATCGCGTTCCCCTTTAATCAATTCAGCAGTATGACGTGTTCTTTCGCTTGGACTACTATATATGGCATGGAGTGGTAAATCCTTCATACGCTCCCCTAATTGTTTCGCTTGTAACATACCATTTTCAGTTAAAGCTGAATTTTTCCGTCCTTGCATTCGCTTCGCTACATTCCATTCTGTTTCACCGTGCCTTGTTACATATACAGTTGTTTTCATTTCCCATTCCCCCTTATCAATTTGGTCGTAATTCCCATGGTTCTATTTGCCCCACAATCCATTCATTGCAATTACTTTCAATCCCATTAATTACTCCATCTGATATTTCTTGATGAGTAAGCCACCTTCCGAATGTATCTTCTAAAATAAAACCTAATATAATTCTATGATACAGGCAAAGCGTACCACCTATTTTCCCTGCATTCATACGCGATGCTTTACTGCCTAAAATATGAAATAAACTGTATGTCTCAGACGAAAATTCTATCTCCTTACAAATGAGTGATAACGCATACTTTGCACTTGAATGTATCCATGCCACAACTAATGTTATGGGACCATTTCGCTCAATTGTACCTTTAATAGCTATCTTTACTTCGTCATTATTATGATAATCTAACGGAAGGCATGTGATATTTTCTGGTGCAGAACTTGCTCGCTTCACATATTCTAATTTCACTTCATCTCGTCCAATAATAGAAACATGGAATCCTTGCTCACAAAGCCACATAGAAACTTTCTTTAACATCCCTGTTCCCCCGATTACAAGTGCATGCAAATGCTCTTCCTCCCTAGTAAAATGTCATATGTGGTTTTTCTTCCCTATAATAATTTAGACGGTCTTGCAGTGTCCCTGAATGAAACTCGAACTTGTGACCGTCAGGATCAACAAAATATATAGACTCACAATCTCTCACATTACGTTCTCTTCCTTGTAAAATATGAACATTATTTTCTTCTAACCGATGTAACAGGCGTTCAAAATCTTTTTGTTCAACAGAAAATGCGAGGTGCGTATAAGATTGATGAATCTCCTTTCTTGGAATATGTGCCTCTTCGTTCAGTGCTATCCATACTCCACATATATTGAAATATGCAAGTTTTCTCCCTTTAACTAATAGTTCTCCTTCTAGCACTCTTTCATAAAACAGAATAGAGTTTTCTAAATTTGATACTGAAAAACAAAGATGATTGATTCCTTTCAACACTCCACGTTCCTCCTTAAACAAACAAAAGATGAGCGAAAATTCACTCATCTTTTATTATACTATTTCTTTGTAATATATGCCCATTTATAACTGAAGTCGCCACCGAACGTATGGTTAGCAATACCATTTACATACGTCTTCTCTAAGTAAGCTGTACTTTGTTGGTACGTAGGAGAGATTGCAACATCTTGACCAATTAAGATTTTTTCAGCTTCTGCAAGTGCTTTCCAGCGTGCTGCGTCATCTTTTAGTAGTTCTCCTTTTGATTTCGCTACTAAATCATCATACTTCGGATTTGAATAATCCATTTCATTAAATGAACTTCCAGTAACGAACATATCAATATATGTCATTGGGTCTGGATAATCTGGACTCCATGCAGATAATGAGAATTCATATTGAAATTTCTTTTCTAAATCTAACTTCTGCTTATATGGTTGTTGCTTCAAATTCACTTTAATACCTGGTAAGTTTTTCTCTAATTCTTCTTTAATAAAGTCGCCCACTTTTTTACGACTACCGTTATCATCATTTAGTAATTCTACTGTAATTGTATCTTGACCAAGTTCTTTCTTCGCTTCTTCCCACAGTTTTTTTGCTTTCGCAGCATTATCTTTACTGTCACGGAAATTTTTATTTACAGTACGGAAGTCTTTTCCATCTGGTCCTGTCGTAAACTTTTCAGGTACTAAGAAATACGCTGGCAATGATCCATCATTCAAAATTACATCCGCAATTCCTTTTTTATCGTACGCTAAATCAATCGCCTCACGAACCTTTTGATTTTTAAACGTTGCATTTTTTTGATTAAAACGTAGGAAATACATACGTGGGTCTAGCTTCGTTTTAAATTCATCTGGTTTATTCTTTTTATATTTGTCTACAAACTCAGAACTTAAAATGACACGGTCTGCTTGATCACTATCATATAAATTTACCCCAGTACTTGTCTCTTTTACTATACCCACATTAATTTCTTGTAATTTTACAGCATCTTTATCCCAATAATTTGGGTTTTTCTTTAACTGGTAACTTTGTTCATGTTTCCATTCACTCATTGTAAATGGTCCATTGTACAATAATTTATCTGCTTCTAATCCGTATTTATCCCCTTGTTCTTTTACATACTTTTCATTTAATGGGAAGAATGTAGGGAACGAAGTAAGCTCAAGGAAATAAGGTGCTGGTTGCTCTAATTCTACTACCAACGTTTTATCATCCTTCGCTTTAACACCTAATTGATCCGACGGTACTTCTCCTTTATTTACTTTCTGTGCATTTTTCACATCAAATAAAATAAATGCATATTCTGCTGCTATTGCTTTATCTAATGTACGTTGCCATGCATATACAAAATCTTGCGCTCGAACTGGATCACCATTTGACCATTTTGCATCACGTAATTCAAATGTATATGTCTTTTTATCTTCACTAATCTTCACATCTTTGGCCATACCTGGAGTTGGTTTATTATCTTTATCTAGACGATATAATCCTTCCATTGCATTTACAAATACACGGAAAGATACAGAATCTGTTGATTTAGATGTATCCATTGAAGGAATTTCAGCTGTTTCTAGCAAATTTAAAACTTGTTTATCTGCCATTCCCTTACTTGATTCTTTCTTCGTTGTCGAAGCCTTCTCCCCATTCCCACATCCCGCAACCAGTACACTAGTCGATAACGCAAGTGCAGCAATTGTTGTTGTCTTTCTCTTCATTCTTCCTTCCCCCAATCTATATGTATAAGTTAAAACTTGTATAATATATTTTATTATACAAAAGATTCTGATTATTTTAAATATTTATTTTCATAAAAAGAAAAAAAGCGGTCAGAAATTGCTTTCCCTCCGCTTTGTTGAATAGCATTTACTTGTAAGCCATCCTCTATATCAAATGGATTTTGAACTTTAAATATTTCCTCCATTATTTTCAAAAACTCTTCTTCATTTTTAGATTCACCGTTAATCGTAAGTGAATATGGTTCCACTTCTCCCAATTTATAATCAACAATAAATTGAATTGTCACCTTTTTCCTTGGCATCTCAGGACTCTCCCCCTGAAATTCTACTAATTCTAATCCTTCCGTTCCACGATAGTATATCCATCCTGAATTTTGAAAATAATTTTCGAACGATTCACCAATTGAAAAGACTGGATATTCATAAAGCGAGCTTGTACGAACTTTTTGAATAATATCCTGATCAGTTGGGAAAAAGAAATGACTGAACAAAATACTAGCAACTGCTAACATTGTAACGATCGTTGCTCCCATTTTACTCGTTCCTCCACTATCACGAATGAGATAATTTTCAACCGATTCATCTTTAATTTCACGTGCCTTTATGCGGTATATACGTCTTTCTGCAAATTGATAATATAATCCATTCGCAAAAATCCCTAGCCCGAATAAGATAAAAACGAGTAATAAAAACGTAAGAGGCACCATATTAATGATTGGCAATGCTACGTTGAAGCCCATATAATATGAAAACGCATCACACACTACTAATAACAGTATAAATAGTGCAGCAGGTAAATAATACTTACGATAGCCAAGCCAACCTACATTAAAAATAGCAGCCCAACCATTCCAGCTCCATTTTGCAATTCGCTTATTTTCAAGCTCCCATTTTTTTTTGTAGTACGGATATTGTCTCCCTACATATTCTTCTAATTCTTTGTCTATTAGCGAGCTTCCTTCACCTTGTTTATTATGCAGTTTTTGCTGACAGTTTGCACAATTTAACTGTTCATTCGCACAAGGTTGCCCACAATTTATACATTCCAAAACAATCCCTCTTTCCATTCATACTTCATTTCAAAATACCTTCGTGTTTTAACAGCCACTCTTTCCTCCATAAACCACCCGCATACCCTACAAGCTTTCCACTCTTTCCTATTACACGGTGACACGGAACGATAATTGAAATGGGATTACGACTGTTTGCTCCTCCTATTGCTCGTACAGCTTTCGTATTACCAACCTTCTCCGCAATATCTAAATATGAAGCACTTACGCCATAAGGAATAGTGTAGAGCGCATCCCATACATTTTTTTGAAATGATGTTCCCTCTGCAGACAGTGGTACAGTAAACTCTTTTCTTTTTCCTTTAAAATATTCATCTAGCTCATTTATACATTGATCTATCATTTCATTTGTATTTTCTTCTTGTCGTTCATCAACAAATATAACAGACGTAATGCCTTCTTCGTTCGCTGTAATTTCTAGCAAACCTAATTCACTTTTATAATAAGCCTGGTACATATGTCATCCTCCAATTCAGTTCATATTAGTCATTGTAACACGAATAGACAAAATTTTTCGTATAAGCGTTTTATTAGAGAAACAAAAAAGAGAATGGTAAAATATAAGAAAATTCAATCAAGGAGGCTATTTGATGCATTCCAAACTTTTTTCACCCTACACAATTAAGGATGTTACACTAAAAAACCGTATCGTCATGTCGCCTATGTGTATGTATTCTTCGGAAAATGAGGATGGAAAAGTAACGAATTTCCACCTCGTTCATTATGGAACTAGGGCTGCCGGTCAAGTCGGTTTAGTTATGATTGAAGCAACAGCTGTGTTACCTGAAGGTCGCATTTCTAACAAAGATTTAGGTATTTGGGACGACAGTCTAATTGAAGGATTACATACAGCGACAACTTTTATACATGATAATGGTGCAAAAGCTGCCATTCAACTCGCTCACGCCGGAAGAAAAGCTGAGTTAGAAACAGATGCGTTAGCACCTTCAGCAATTCCATTTAATGAAACAATGAAAATACCACTGGAAATGAGTAAAGAGCAAATTAAAGACACCGCACTAGCTTTTCAGAAGGCTGCACTGCGTTCAAAACAAGCTGGATTTGACGTTATTGAAATACATGGCGCTCACGGTTATCTAATTAACGAATTTCTTTCTCCACTTTCCAATAAACGAACGGATGAATATGGCGGTTCATCTGAAAACCGCTATCGTTTCTTACGTGAAATCATCGAATCTATAAATGAAGTTTGGGACGGACCGTTATTTGTTCGTATTTCAGCAAATGATTATCATCCTGACGGGCTAACCGTTCAAGATTACGTTCGGTATTCAAAATGGATGAAAGAACAAGGAGTAGATTTAATCGATTGTAGTTCTGGTGCAGTTGTACCGACACATATTGATGTTTATCCTGGTTACCAAGTACAATATGCTAAACATATTAAAGAACATGCTAACATTGCAACTGGGGCAGTTGGATTGATTACGACTGGGGCACAGGCAGAGCAAATATTAAATAATAACGAAGCAGATTTAATTTTTATCGGACGTGAGTTACTTCGCAATCCGTACTTCCCAAGAATAGCCGCAAATGAACTTGGTTTTGAATTGCAAGAACCGTATCAATATAAGCGGGCTCCTGGGAAAATCAATATGAATAAATAAAACCGAGAAGCCATTCTTCTCGGTTTTATTTATTCTATCGTTGTAATTTCATTTGAATTATAAATGTGGAGACCAGATTCTTCTCGCAGCGCAGTTATATACATCCCTTTCGCCACATCTTTAGCTGAAATTGGTTTATACTTTTTGAAAGCCCCTTTAAATATAAAAGGAATAATTCGAGTTAACTTTTCAGCCATTCGTTCACCAAAACGAAACTCTTGTCGATTTCCAACTAATAAAGACGGCCTAAAAATATGAATACCACCAATCACTAACTTTTGCAATTCCTCTTCCATTTTCCCTTTTACTTGTGAATAAAAGAAAAATGATTTAGGATTTGCTCCCATCGAAGACACAACAAGGAAGTTTTGCACCCCTTGCTTTTCAGCTAAACAAGCAGCTCGTAACGTATATTCATAATCTACTTTTTTGAAATTCGCCTTTGTTTTTGCTTTTTTTATTGTTGTTCCTAGACAACTAAAAACATCATCTACTGCAAAAAATTCTTTATATTCTTCTAATGCCGAATAATCTACTTTCTTCTGCTGTAACTTCTCATGTTGCCATTGCATTGGTTCTCTTACAAAAATAGTAACCGAATCGTAGTAATCTGATTCAAGTAATAGACGCGTTATCTCTTGTCCAACTAAACCACTTGCACCAAGTACTAACGCTGTTCGCTTATTCATATATGCATATACCTCTTATTTTACTTTTCTCTCCTTCAGTGACATGCAACTTTTAGGAGTTTCCTTCTTTTTATTTTACCATAAGTAAAGCACTATGCGTATGCATAGTGCTTTACTTACTCTTTTTTCTTTTCTTTCTCTGGTAATTTCGTTATCGTTGATGCATTCCCTAAATTACTTATTAAGCGTCTTAAAAAGATTAAAACGAAAGATAATGGCAATACTACCGCTAATATCAATAAGATAGCTTCCATTAAATATCCCAAGCGCTCATCCTCCTCTTCACCTTCCTTTCAAATATATGAAAGCAGCGTTGTCACATATGCATGCATTCACAAAAATAATACATCTATATTTGACAACTTTATAACAAAATCAAATCGTAATGATTATTATTTATTGCAACTTTATGAAAGATGTATTATACTAAGTTCGCAAACTAAAACGTAATTATTCCGTTTTGTATTAAAATGATATTTTTCTTCTATAATTGAAGATATATCCGTAAAAAAAGAAAAGAGGAGAACTTCATGCCTAAAAGATTGACTATATTTTCATTCTTACTTATTTTCACTTTAATTTTTACTGGCTGCTCAAATAAAAAAGAAGGTACTGCCAAGAAAGATGGAAAGCTAACTGTTTATACAACTATCTTCCCTCTTGCAGATTTCGCAAAAAAAATTGGTGGCGACTATGTAACAGTAGAAGCAATTTACCCTCCTGGTGCCGATTCACATACATTTGAACCGAGTCAAAAACAAACAGTACAAGTTGCAAAAGCCGATTTATTCGTTTATAACGGTGCTGAATTAGAACCATTTGCTGAGAAGATGGAAAAAACATTACAAAAAGAAAATGTTAAAATTGTAAATGCATCAAAAGGAATTAAACTTCGTGCTTCTTCTGAAGAAGAACATCACGATCACGGAGATGGTCATAAAGAAGATGATCACCATCATGATAAAGACCCGCATGTTTGGATAGACCCTACTCTTGCGATGAAACAAGCTGAAAAAATCAAAAATGCTCTTGTGGAATTACAACCTGACCATAAACAAGAATTCGAGAAAAACTTTGCAGCACTTCAAACTAAATTTACCGATTTAGACGATCAATTTAAAGCTGCTGTAGCAAATGCGAAAACGAAAGAAATTTTAGTTTCTCATGCTGCTTATGGTTATTGGGAACAACGCTATGGTTTAAAACAGATTCCTATCGCCGGAATTTCAGCGTCTGATGAGCCATCTCAAAAAGAGCTTGCTGACATTACAAAAACAGTAAAAGAACACGGTCTAAAATATATTTTATTTGAAACTTTCTCTACGCCAAAAGTCGCATCAGTTATTCAAAAAGAAACTGGTACAACAGTTTTACGCTTAAATCACCTTGCTACTATTTCTGAAGATGATGCGAAAAACAATAAAGATTACTTTACTTTAATGGAAGAAAACGTAAACACATTGAAAGAAGCAACAAACTAATTTACTATATTTTCTAAGCAGCTGAATCTATTGTTCAGCTGCCTTTTTATGTATGTATCCTTGACTTGACCAAAATAACAAGTAAAATTATCCATATTAGCTTTAAGCTATACTCTTTTAGAAGGTGAGTTGGAATTATGAATCTTCACATTTGTGAAGTAACAGCAAAAAATTGGCGTTCAGTAGCTGCTTTAAACGTCGCAAAAAACCAGCAGCAATTTATTGAAAGTAATGCGTTTTCTTTAGCAGAATCATTATATGAAGGAAACGGGACGTCAGTAGGTTTATATGATGGAGAAACACTTGTTGGATACGCAATGTACGGTTGGTATTCAAAAAAACACGAAAGCATCTGGTTAGATCGTTTTATGATTGACCAACAACATCAAGGAAAAGGATACGCAAAACGTTTCCTCCGCTTACTCATTCAATTTTTACAACAACAGTTTACATGTAAAATAATTTACTTAAGTTTACATCCGGACAACAAACTTGCCATGGGCCTATATGAATCATTTGGTTTCCATTTAAACGGGGATATTGATGATGAGGGTCCAGTTGTAGGTGTTGTAATGGAGTTACTAATAAACGAAAACACAAGCCTGTGAAAACAGGCTTTTTATTATATATTTATCAATGTTATTTTCTATTTTCCGTTTCTTTCCCTTATGTGTTTCGTTATTGAACTCTAGTACAATCTCAATAGAATGCTCATAAAAAAATAAGCCTGCAGTTGACGCAGACTTATTTCACACACTCCCCAAAATGTTCTTGGAACCATTCTTTATTAATATCTTTACCGATAAATACGACTTCACTTACTCGCTTTTCACCCTCTTGCCACTCTCTATCATACGAAGCAGCAAATAATGTATGTACACCTTGGAACACGATACGTTTATCTACTCCATCGATAGATAAAATCCCTTTATAACGATATAAATACTCCCCTAGCTCTTGCACGACAGCTGACATCCACTCATTTAGTTTTTGTAAATCTAACGGACGCTCTTCACGTAGTACAAATGATTTTACACCTTCTAAATGATTATGCTCTTTATGAGGATAAATTTGTAACGTATCTTTCGTTTTAAACGTTTGAATTTGTAATAATGATGGTATATCTACCTCACAGTTAGTAGCCTCGATTAACTTTGCAGTGGGGTTAATACCTTGCAGTTCATGCAAAAGATTTTTCTTTTCACTTTCTTCAATTAAATCTAATTTATTCACCAACACTACATCAGCAAATGCAATTTGTTCCTTTGCTTCTAATCCCTTTTCAAAATGTTTATGTATATGGTAACTATCTACTACCGTTACAACGCCATTAATTTGGTATGCAGATTGAATAACAGGATCTAAAAAGAATGTTTGAATAATCGGGCCTGGATTTGCAAGACCTGTTGTTTCAATTACTAAGCCTTCAAAGTCCATTTTCCCTTCTGCTTTTACGTCCAGTAATTGTTTTAACGCAACGAGTAAATCTTCACGTACAGTACAGCATAAACAACCGTTAGTCATTTCCATAATTTCTTCTTCAACATTCATAATCAACTGATTATCGATACCAATTTGTCCTATTTCATTTACAATCACCGCTAATTTCTTACCGTGATTTTCTGATAAAATACGATTTAATAAAGTCGTTTTCCCTGATCCAAGAAAACCAGTTAATATTGTTACTGGAATCATCCCTTACATCTCCTTATAGCTATATGTGTCTACATTATAGCATATAGAGAAAATCGTTTTTGTAGCAAAACATATTTATTGTTTGTACGCTCCTCAAACTATATAATAATATGTAGCAAGAAAGCCTTTTCAAAATAATAATCATTCATCAAGGGGGTACTTATAATGGAACGAGTTCAAATGGCCGAAACACTAAAATTTTCTCGTATTATTCAAGGATTTTGGCGTTTAGCAGAATGGAATATGACGAAACAAGAGTTACTTTCTTTCATTGAAGAATGTATGGATATGGGGATTACTACTTTCGATCACGCTGATATTTATGGTGGATATACGTGTGAAGGGCTGTTTGGAGAAGCTTTACAACTAAAGCCTTCCTTACGAGAAAACATGCAAATTGTTACCAAGTGTGGAATCGCTCCCCCATCACCGAAATTTCCAGAGCGATATGTTGCTCACTACAATACGAATGCTGAACATATCATAAAGAGTGCGGAGGATTCATTACAAAACTTACATACAGATTATATTGATGTATTACTCATCCATCGTCCTGATCCATTTATGGATCCAAATGAAGTGGCAGAAGCGTTCTCACGCTTAAAGCAAGAAGGAAAGGTTCGTCACTTCGGTGTATCTAACTTTTTACCTTCACAGTTTCATATGTTAAGTTCATATTTAGATTTCCCGCTCATTACAAATCAAATCGAAGTATCTGCGCTGCAGCTTGAGCACTTTGAAAAAGGTACGATTAATTTATGCCAAGAAAAACGAATCAATCCAATGATTTGGTCACCTCTTGCTGGTGGCGAAATCTTTACCGGTCAAACTGAACGTGCTGTACGTGTACGTGAAACTGTACAAAAAGTTGCTAATGAGCTAGGTGTTACTAGCATCGATACGATTATGTATGCATGGCTGCTTGCTCATCCAGCTAACATGATGCCAATCGTTGGCTCTGGGAAATTAGATCGTGTAAAAACGGCCGCTCTTGCTACAAAAGTTAACTTAGATCGTCAACAATGGTTTACAATTTTTGAAAGCTCTAACGGTCATCCTGTACCATAATATGAAAAAGAAGAGCTGTTTCTTTACAGCTCTTCTTTTTCATATGTATTTCTCGTCATTGCAAATACACACATATCCCTTAATCCATTTTCATCTACCGCAACACTAGCACTTTCTAAAATACCCTCTAATTTAAAACCTAATTTCTCAGGTATCGCTCTACTCTTTTTATTTAGAGCATCACAACGAATTTCTACGCGGTTTGCTTTCAGTTCAGAAAAAGCATAATCCGTTATACCTTTCGCAGCCTCTACCATATAGCCTTTTCCACTAAATCTCGAATCAATCCAATATCCGATTTCAAATTGCGGTATATCCCAATTAATACGATGTAATCCGGCAGATGCAATAAATTCACCTGTTTCTTTCGAAAATACTAGTAATCTTAAATCCTCACGTTGCAAAAATTGAATATGTGATTTTCTAATACTTTCTTCTACTTCTTGCTCTGTTTGCTCTTTTTGTGCAAACACCATCCAAGGTTTTAGTTCTTGTATTGAAGCTTGAATTGCATCGTATACAACTTTACCATCTCCTGGTTTCGGCATTCGAATAAAAAGCCTGTCAGTATAAAATTCAGAAGGAAAATCGAATAATAACGGATTCACTGTAAACACTCCCTATTTTTCTTTTATATATAATAATATCCATCTCAAGTTATATAGTAAAGAATTTTCTGAATTAAAAACTTTTTACTCATTCACTTCCACCGCTACACGAACTCCAGACTCAATCGCACCTTGAATCCATCCGTGATATAACGTTGTATGATCTCCAGCAAAGAATATTTTCCCCTCTGGCTTTACAATCGCTGGTTGTAGCTCAGACTCTTGACCAGCTTGAAAAAGAGCAAATCCTCCAAGTGCATATGGATCCAATGTCCAACTTTTTGATATTCCAGACATGAATTCATCATATACTTGACCACCTAATATCGTTGCTAAGTTGTGTAATGTGTAATAGATACGATCACCCTTCGATAACCCATCCCATAACAGCGCATCATAAGACCATGTATAGCTTCCTAACATCATAGCTGGTCCTTTCTGTCCAATTCCATGGCTTGGATAATAGGCGTAACGAATTGGCAAATCTGTTATAATTCTGCCACCTAATTGCCCTTGTTCTTCCCAAAATCGACTTTTAAATTGAATGCCTATTTTCGTCGCAGGCATATAATGCAATTCACGAATTGCTTTCCACTTTTCATGAGATATAGAGTCAAATGGATCTACTTCCACAAAACGCATTGTCGAAAACGGAATTGTAACAATAACTAAATCCCCTGTAATACTACTATATTCAAAAGTTTCCTCGTTTCGATAGAAAGCCGTCACACCGTTATCGTGTTGATGTAGCTTCATTAATTTTTGATTATAAATAATATTTTCTTCTAATTGCGGTAAAAAAGATTTTGGTAATCTATCGTTTCCACCTATTATTTCACAAAATCCGCTCTCCTCTTGCATAATGTATAAAAAACGTAACGTCTCAACGAATGACCTTTCTAAAAAACCTTCTAAATCTAATAAAACACCAATCATCTCAATCGTTATTGGTGAAAAATACGTATTATATTGATAAGGATGGTACTTTAAAAATTGTCCTGTAGAGTATCTTCCAAAATCCTTTACTACAACATCCCAATTTTTCTCTGGGTTCTTTTTTATAAAATTTATAATGGGCTGTACCGCTAACAATAATAGTTCCTCAGACGTTTTCCCAACTTCATTCATTTCCACAGGATATCTTAAAATACTTGGATCTTTTTCATATTGTTTTAATGTCGTTTTCCGACCATTTACGTAGATGATATCTGTCTCATTCCTATTAATAAAAGGACTCACCTGTAACCCAAACTTTCTTATATATGCCATCGTTAACGTGTGCGAATATGGAATTCTCATCGCCCCAACATCTAAATATAATCCGGTATCTTCCATTCTAACTGTCTCTATGCGGCCCCCTACACGATTGTTTGCTTCAAAAATCTTCACTTCATGTCCTGCAGCCTTTAATAAAGATGCCGAAACTAATCCAGCCATGCCTGCCCCTACTACAATAATTTGTTTCGGACGTGTCGTCTTATTCAATCCCTTATTTATAACTTGTAACGTTTCATCCATCTCAGTGTTATACATTAAGTCTTTCTGCACAATTCCACCCCTTACTTCATAAAGTGAAACTATAATCAGTGGGGTGTTCTTCCCCCACTGATTATTAGTTGAACCAATCGGGCTTTTATGGGCAGTTAATCTCCCACCTAACTTCATTGCTCCAGCCCAATTTTGAGGTGGGAGTTTTACTGCCCGTTAATGCGGGATAAAATGCGCATTAGTGGTTTAGTGCATTTTATTCATAAATCTCGATAAACATAACACCACTGCAATTTGAATATTCACTAAAAGTACATAAGAGACAGATCTCACATTTCTTTATGCTTCGTATAATATAGCAACTGCAACGAAGGAGTGGTTGAAAATGAAACAGACTTATGATTACCAGGCTACAAAAAAACATCTAGAATTAAAGAAACAAAACTTATGTAAAAAACTTAGCAATAAGAGACTATCTGAAAAAGAACGTGAACAGCTAAAATGTGAAATTGACAACTATGAATATATTTTAAACTTAGTCGAAATGAATCATTATGAACGGGGATTTTCTCGTTAAAAGCGGATATAAAATGATCTACTTTTCATTTTGAGCATTTCATTACGCATTTTTCGTAAGTAAATATATAATAGGGTGTACATTAAGATTGAGAGGTATATTCTATGATCAAATTAAGTGTATTAGACCAATCACCTATTTCAGATGGTAGCACAGCAATCCAAGCTATTTCACATACAGTTACGCTTGCACAAGAAGTAGAAAAACTCGGATTCACACGTTTTTGGGTATCCGAGCATCATAATTCCGTAAGCTTAGCTGGTTCAAGTCCAGAAATACTTATTTCTCATATTGCAGCGAAAACGGGACATATTAGAGTTGGTTCGGGTGGTGTTATGTTACCGCATTATAGCCCATATAAAGTTGCCGAGAATTTCCGCGTTTTAGAAGCACTTTATCCAAACCGCATCGACCTTGGTGTTGGTAGAGCACCTGGTGGTATGCCAATAGCAACTCGTGCACTACAAGAAGGAAAAATGGTCTCACTTGATCAATACCCAGAACAAGTTGCAGATGTTGCAATGTATTTACATGATCAAGTACCAGAAAATCATCATTATGCAAATTTAAAGGCTACTCCAGTTATTCCAACATCACCTGAAATGTGGATGCTCGGTTCTAGCGGAGAGAGCGCTAAAATTGCGGCGCACAACGGAGCTTCTTTTGCATTTGCACAATTTATTAATGGCTTCGGAGGCCCAGAAGTTATGAGGGCTTACCAGGAACAATTTCAACCTTCCTATTTAGGAGATAAACCAAAATCAATTGTCGCGATTTTTGTTATTTGCGGAGAAACAAATGAAGAGGCAGAAAAAATTGCTTCTAGTTTAGATTTATCAATCTTATTACTAGAGCAAGGAAAACGAACAACTGGTACACCTTCTATCGAAACTGCTCAAAATTATTCATACAGTGCGTATGATTTATTCCGTATAAAAGAAAATCGTCAACGTATGATCGTAGGTGATCCGACTTCTGTGAAAGAAAAAATAGTAAATTTAAGTAAAGCGTACAATACTGACGAATTTATGGTTGTCACGATTACTCATCAATTTGAACATAAATTAAATTCTTATCGCTTACTAGCAAATGCTTTTAATTTATAATTGTAAAAGGGAGATACATCAACGACGATGTATCTCCCTTTCTTACTACTTATTGTTTTTACTTCCTATATATTCAATAGCTTCTTTTAATAACTCATCAAAATGATTAGGATAATCATGATTTAAGTTAGGCACAATTTTATACTTATGTTCTATATTCTTATCTCTTAATAATCGTACAAATTGCTGCGTGCATTCGAAACAATCTTCATCTTGATCCCCGCATACTATATATCCCTTTATATGTTTATCCTGTAGCACTTCCAGCAACTCATTCCATTCTTCAATCTCTGGAAGCCACGGTGCCATAAAAATAAAACCATCTACATCTATATCTTTTTGTAAAATCGTAAGTAAAGCTACTCTTGCTCCAGCAGAAAAACCACCTATTATTACATTTTCTACTGTATGATTCTCTATAAATTTATCGTAATGCTCTTTTAATTCTTCTTTCCCTCTATGTATATCATCCCAAACAAACCCATCTGAAAATTGAATTTGCGAAGACTGTGGTAACGCTAACGTATAATCTTGTGTAATAACTGATTTCCAATATGGTTCTATTATTCCTATATTTTCTTGATCACCATGCATTGTAACTAGTAGATTTCCCTTTTCCTCGCTGTAAATATATTTCACATCTGCTCGTTCTGTTTTCTTTGCTACTTCTTCTCTTTCTTTACATAATTGAACCATTTTATGAAACTCTTCAAACTTATGTAGTGGTTTTAAATCGTCGTCGGAAATTAAATATTCATTTCCATACCAAAATCCATTCTCTATAATAGCTTCCTTCATTACATGCAAAGCTTCTTCTTCAAGTCCTGCTGCACTTGCTAGTGCATATTTAAAATTATATATTTGTGCCTCATTACCTATTACACCTTTAGCATGTTCCATTATATACGTATACGCTTCAAAACTTCCTTTATTTGCATAACAACGTAACGTTTCATTTAATAACTGGATGTAAGTCATACTATTTTTCATATACCAATCCCCCGAAACCGTTTATAATATTTATTTCTCGAACTTGTATACCATCCTTTGATCATGGTATGTACATTGTTATATTCAATAACTCAACCTAACCATACTTGATCCTCAGAATGATATTTAATAATTACCGTATGTATACACATAATACATCACCTCTTCCTATCCAATACGTGTAGTATAAAACTAAATAGACAGAATAGTCAATATACTTTTAAACAAAAAAAGACAACAATATATTATTGTTGTTTTTTACATCTACCCGCTCTTTTGTTTTTTTCTATCTGGTTTACTTGAAACTAAATAATGTTTTTCTGAAATATATAAGTCTCTTTTTAATAGACGATTTAAGTACGGCCCTAGCTTCATTCCGCATATAAGGCGATCTTCACTACCCTCAACAATTGGAAACATTTCTTTTTCTGTTACATATTGATCTACTGCCTTTTGTACGATATCAATTTCTTTAACTAGGTTTAAATTTTCTTCTGTATGTTCAAATACCTCAAGCGTTTCCTTCGTAATAAGAAAAACATTTGTCGGAAATACAGGCAAATACGGCTTTAACAAATCATAATTTACTGTATAATCATCATTTACTAATACTGTATATACGATATTAGCATTTGTTTCTAGAAACTTAGCCATCGCTTGTTCTAATTCATCTTTCGTAATTTCCCGTTCTTCTTTTCCAGTTCTGAAAAAGCGAAACATTGCATCGCCTCCCTTTTACTATATTATAGCATAAAAGAAAACTGAAAAATCACAAAAAAATCCATTGAAAAAATTTTTCAATGGATTTTTCAAAATATATTTATTTTTATTTTAAGAATGCACTTAGCATCCATACATGCTGTTCTAATGTCGTGTGAATCGCTAGTAACATATCAGCTGATGTTTCATCGCCAGCTTCACCAGCAACTTCCATACCTTCTTTTAATTCTTGAATAAGTGCAGAGTAATCATTCACTAAAGTTTGCACCATTTTCTCAGCTGATTCCTTGCTTGTCCCCTCACTGACACTAGATGTTGCAAGATATTCTTTCATTGTCGCTAACGGTTTACCTTCTAACGCCAAAATACGTTCTGCTAACTCATCAATATACGTCCCTGCTTCATTATAAAACTCTTCAAATTTCTCATGTAATGTAAAGAAGTGTGGTCCTGTCACATACCAGTGATAATTATGTAGTTTCACATATAACACATTCCAGTTTGCTACCTGCTTGTTTAATACTTCAACAACATTTGTATTCGTACTCATACAATCCACTCCTCTTATCGTTTTGTAATGCTTATCTTTTAATAACCTAATTACATTTTACCATACATTTCCTACCCTTTCGAATGATTGGCTCATATGTAACAAAGTTTTAACACCTTTAATATTTCCCTAATATCATACAATTCATGTATTTTTTCAACTACTTCATATGTCTAATCGTCCAAGCTGCTACATATGCATTATAGTAAGTCAAGCTCATCATAGAAGAAAGAGGGATAACATGGACAATCAACAATGGCAAGTAGCAAAGAAAGTTGCTGCTACTTATATCGGAACTGTCGTTGGAGCTGGATTTGCTACTGGACGAGAAATTGTTGAATTCTTTACAGTGAACGGATTATACGGAACAATTGGTATATGTGTAAGTGGATTTTTTTTTATTTGGCTCGGCACAAAGATGATGTTACTTTCATCACAAATCGGGGCATTTTCAGCGCAAGATTTTAACAAATATTTATTTGGAGATGTATTCGGAAATGTTGTAAATACATTATTACTACTCGTATTATTTGGTGTAACGAGCGTTATGCTATCAGGGGCTGGGGCGGTATTTGAAGAGCAACTTCGTTTACCAAGACAACTCGGTATTCTCATTACAGTTATCGCCTGTCTCATTATAGGTAGCCGCGGATTACAAGGTGTTTTTGAAGTAAATACACTTGTCGTACCTATTATGATGATATTTATTATAGGACTTGCTATTACAACCTTTTTCCACAGTACAACACCTATTAGTAATACTATTCCTGCAGAGAGCTGGAATATGAAGTGGATTACTAGCCCTATTACATATGTCGCTTTAAATCTTTCTCTCGCCCAAAGCGTTCTCGTCCCGTTAGCGGGTGAAGTAAAGGATCGAAAAGCCATTTTGTGGGGTGGAATTTTAGGTGGTGCAGGACTTTCTTTAATTTTATTATGCAGCCATTTAGCTATCTTATCAGTCGACCAATTTTATCAATACAATATCCCAATGGCTGAAGTCATAAGAAGATTTAATGCAACTTTTCACTTTTTCTTTGTTCTTATTATTTTCGGTGAAGTGTTTACAACTTTAGTTGGTAATGTGTTCGGGATGACAAAACAAATGCAATCTATCACTGGGTGGAAAAGTAACAATATTATTTTCTTCATTTTACTAATTAGTTATTGCTTTAGTTACATCGGTTACAGTGAACTACTCCACATTCTATATCCAATCATCGGATGGGTAAGTATCGTTCTACTTCCAATCATTGCTTTTAAACAACTTCAAAAAACATAAAGAAAGCATCCATTTTATTGGATGCTTTCTTTATGTTCATTCACAATCATCACATATTTCCCAGTACGGTCCCATTTCCAATGCCAAATATGGCTTTAATTGCAATCGAATCATTCGACTAGGCATGCGCTCTAAAACGAATTGAATCCCTTCTTCATCCTCGTCTAATTCAACTTTTGAAATAGCAATTCTTTGCATAGTAGAAATAGGAATTCCATCTTTATATAAAGTGATTTTCACCTCATCATATTCATTAAAATACAATTCAATACTCATTTGATTTTTCAACATTTCATCAACAATTTCATATTTATCATTTTGTTCTTGGATTATATATTTCCAGCCACCTCTATCTTTTTTTGGAGCTGCTTGAAATAATGTCATCAAATCCTCGTATAGCATAAGATAACCCCTCTCTTACTAAAAAACGATGAGTATTTTATATACCCTTTATCTCTATCACTATCCATAGTCATTGTACCATATATCACCGTTCTTACCGTATTCATTTGCTTCATTAATACTTACAAAACACTTTATTCTATCTTCATTATTATGTATCTTAGTCCGTTACTTACTATTCTACTGTAAGTTTTATTCAACACCTATTTTTTATTTGCTCATAACAAAAAAGAAGAGTGATATATATCACTCTCCCTAAATAAATTTCCCTGTAGCTGCTATTGCTAATACTATAATTAAAATTGTAAATAATAATGAGACAATTAAACTAAAAATGGGTAATGCTTTCTTTTCATTCTTCTTAAAAAGTAACTTTAAACTAAGAAGGATGTTTACTGGTACGAGTATGAAATAGAAATATTTAACAATTTTCACCGAGCTATCCGAAAGTGTTTTTAAAATAAACACTTCAATTAGAAACACCACAAAAAATGAAATACTTAGCCAAAATGAGACATAACTAAGCCAAGAATGTCTTTTTGTACCCCAATACACTCCCATAATAATCTCCTTTATTTGTATTCTATATGATTGTAATTATACACAAAGTTAACAAATACCTCTATTTTTCGACAAATAATATGAGAAATTCAGTTTTAAACATCATTAAGCTATTCTCCATCCTCATTCATTATAAGCATTAATTCATCGCAGTTATTGCGTAAAAAAAGACTGCCTCAATAGCATTCTGCTATTGGGGCAGTCTTTCTCTTTTAAACTTTAAATCTTTCAATTAATCCTTGCAACTCTTCAGCCATTTGAGATAATGTACCAGCTGCGGAACCAATTTCCTCCATCGAAGCTAATTGTTCTTCAGCAGACGCTGCGACACTTTGTGTACTCGTCGCATTATTCTGTGCTGTCATTGCAATTTGCCCGACTGAAATAGATACTTCATTGGCACCTTTTGACATCCCATTAGCCGTTTCAACCATCGTTTTAATTTGATTAGCAATTTCATTTGTAGATTGTAAAATCTCAGCAAAATTTTGCTTCGTTTCATTTGCAATAACTAGTCCAGATTGAACTTCTTTATTTACATGACCCATAGATTTTACTGTCTTACTCATATCATCTTGTATTTCACATATTAATTTACTAATTTCACTGGAAGATACGCTAGATTGCTCTGCCAATTTACGTACTTCATCTGCAACGATCGCAAATCCTCTTCCGTGCTCACCAGCTCTTGCAGCTTCAATTGCAGCATTTAAAGCAAGAAGATTTGTTTGATCTGCAATATTTTGGATTACTTCTAATATGTCACCAATTTGCTTTGATTTATTATTTAATAACTGTATAACTGCATCGGATTGTGAAACAGATTCTGCAATAGACTGCATTTGATTAACTGTTTTCCCTACTAACTTTCCACCATCTTCTGCTTTTTCACGAGTATGAGTAGAAGCCGTATTAATAGATGATGAACTATTTGCTACATGCTGAATTCCTTCTGTTACATCAAACAGTAACATTGCACCATTTTCTACACTTGTTGTTTGCGTCGTTGCCCCACTTGATATTTCATCCATTGCCATTGTAATTTGTTCCGTTGCTTCACTCGCTTGTCTTACACTAGCAGTTAGCTCTTCTGATGCCGCTGCAACATGCCCGGCCGAATCATTAATTCTTCCAATTAACGTTCGTAGTGAATCTGTCATCTCATTAAATCCTTTTGCAAGTTGACCAATTTCATCGTTTGAATGAATTTCAATTGTTTGCGTTAAATCTCCTTCACTTATTTCTTTAGAAGTGGCAACTAATCTCTTTAAAGGTTTTGTAATAGAAAGCGTTACGAAATAAATAAGTGCCCCTCCTACAACTAGTGAAATAATCATAACAATTAACATATTATAAAATACAGGCTGAGCAGCTTCGATTATTTCATTTGAGTACATCGTTCCACCGATTTTCCAACCTGTTTTTAAATTTGTAGCAAATACCATTTTCTTTTCACTACCGTCATACGTGTATGAAAAAGCGCCCTGATTATCTTCGTAAATTCTCTTTGCCCAAGAATCAGCTGCTTTATCACCTGATTTTTCTTGCGGGTGAGCAATTATTTTTTGTTTTCCATCTAAAATGAAAGTATATCCTTTTTTACCAATATTGATTAACTTTGTTGTTTTCAATAAACTCTCTAAACTTAAATCTACCGCAACAACACCATTTTTATCTTCTGTTTGTTTCGCAATCGTTACGACAATATGTCCATTTCCTTTTGCCTTATACGGTTCAGTGACCACGATTCCACCTTGTTTACTCACTGCATCTTTATACCAAGAACGAGTTGTTGGATCATAATCTGCTGCCATTTGTATATTTGGTTCTTGCACAAACTTCTTATCATTGCCGGCAACATACACTTGTTCAATATCTTTATTTAAATTAATATACTGAGATAATACCTTTCTTAATTCATCTTGATTATCTCCTTGATACATATCACTATGAACCACTCGTGCAAAGTTATTTATTTCGTTAAACTTCGCCTCAATCATTTGATTGATTAAATTATCTAATATTTTTATATTATCGTGAGCACTACTCGTAATTTGTGATTCAAAATTCTTTTTAGCCGTTTGATAAGACATTCCTCCAATAATAGAGACAGCTGCAATTAAAATTACCAAAAATGAAATTAATAGCTTTTTTGCTACTTTTATATCTCGAAACCACCTTAACAGTTTACTCATTATAAACCTCCTACATTTAAATATTAAGTTTTAAGGATGAATAACTAATTATGAATATATCCCATTCCCTATCCTCTATTTTTACAATTCGTTTTTCATAAACACCTTGTAAAGTTTAAACAAATATTCCCCCTTTGTCTATATATATGAATAATATTATTATAAAATTTACAAATGTAAAAAACCAAAGGAATAGCCCTTTGGTTTTTTACATTTTTTTATGTTGTTTAGAAATCTTCTTCCACTTATCGCGCTCAGCTCTTGCAAGAATAGCATCTTGTTTTCTCATAAAATACGCCAATTCTCTTTGCAACTTTTTATAGCTTTGCAAACGATTTATCGTCATTAGCCCGTTATCAATTGCTTTATGCACTGCGCATCCTGGCTCATTCTCATGTTTACAATCTCGGAAGCGGCATGTTTTTGCAAATTCTTCAATATCAGAAAACGTTGTTTGGATTGCATCGCTTCCATCCCAAAGCTGTAACTCTCTCATGCCAGGAGTATCAATGACTAAGCCCCCACTCGGTAGTTGGAACAGCTCACGATGAGTTGTCGTATGCCGCCCTTTACTATCTTCCTCACGTATATCTCCCGTTTTCGCTATCTCAATTCCTACGAGTGCATTTAACAAAGTAGATTTTCCAACCCCTGATGAGCCGACTAAAGCAATTGTTTTTCCTGAAGCAACAAATTGTTGTAACGAGTCAATACCTCTATGCTCTAAACTATCGACGACGAAGATCGGAACACCAATTGCAACAGCTTCCGTTTCTACAATTTTTTGTTCCACATCTTCACATAAACTACTTTTTGTTAAAACAATAACAGGCATTGCACCACTTTCATACGCTAATAGTAAATAACGCTCCAACCTTCTTACGTTAAAATCATGGTTAAGTGCATTCACTAAAAATAAATAATCAACATTTGCTGCAATAATTTGTTCTTCAGTTCTATTACCAGCTTCTTGTCTTGAAAAAGAACTTCTTCTCGAAAAAATACGATGAATGATTGCCTTTTTCTCATTTTCTATTTTCTTTACATACACCCAATCACCAACTGCTGGGTAATCTCCTTTCGTTACCGCTTCATGTCGAAACTTCCCAGACAGTTCTGCCATATATTCACCGTCATTACAAATAATACGATATATATGCTTATGCTCAAGTAAAATACGCCCTACTTCATAATTCTGCTCTACAGCTTGCTCTTCAAAAAATGAATCCCAGCCGAACGACTCTAAAATATTTTGATTCAAATCAAGATCCTCCCTAGTTTGTACTAAGTGGAAGGATTGCGAACTATCTTATATAATATCGCCCTTTCCATCCACGTTTGTATTTAATTTATTATTCATTACAGTCATATTCGCCATAATACATCACTCCGATCTTATTTTAATTACTCTCATTATATGGAATATCAATTTAAAAAGCTACTTTATTTGACGTAATTTTCAAATAAATATCTCTTTAACATTCTAATTTGTCCACGGTGATTAATTTCATCTTCTATCACATGAAACCAAAGATAGTGCTGGTTATACGCTACACCGTTAGGCCACTTTCTTTCTGACATTAGCCATGTATCATCTACTTTACTCAAATACTTTAGCGACTCTTCTCGAACACTTTGCAAAAGTTGTACATAATACTGTATTTCATGACCATGAATCGTTCTCCCAACTTCCCCTAAATACAGTGCATCTTCCCATATTTCTAATTCTTCTTTTGTAAAGTCACGATTTTGAAATGAAATAAGCTGATGGGCTTTTTCTATAGATGCCATATGTTTTAATAAGGCGCCAATTGAATTCCCACCACTTGGCATAATTAAATCTAATTGCTCAACTGATAGATTTTCTATTTCCTGTAATGTTACCGCCCTCGTATGCTCCAGCATACTTACTAATTCCCCTATATTTTTCGTATAACCATCCACACTTCTTATTCGATACTCTATATTCATATCACACACCTCTTTCTGTATTCATATTATTGTAAATATGATTCATATAATAGACTGAAATATATCGAAATTTTCTGTTATAATTAAATTGAATAAGATTTACCCAAACAAACTTTCTCAATATGCTTATATGAAATATGAAAAGGAATCAATATGAAAAAATCGAATCTTATTCACTAAAAGGAGTGGATTCGATGGAAATGTATCAATGGCTAACCGCAGTTCTCGTTGGTGGCATTACTGGCTTCGTTTCCCATCTAATCAATAACCAAGGTAAGTTATTGCTTCCACGCCGTTTGAAAACTTTTTTTCATTTTGGATTTTTAACTGATATTTTTACTGGTAGCCTAGCCGCACTTCTTGGACTCGTTTTATTCGATGTCACCGCAATAAAGGAAATTATAAAAGTCTCCATTGTGACTGCTATTTCCGGTCAAACCTTTTTACTTCACCAAGCTCTAGGTGGTGAGCAGGCTAAAAATACGCAAATTGGAAAAGCTGATGAGAAGATTCAAGAAATTGACAAATTATTACGACGTTAGTCTATACTTTCTTTAAAAATTATTGTTATAATGAAAAATATATATTTTCTATTGCGTCGTTTGTCAGAAGAAAGGGTGTTTCGTATGACAAAAAAGAAAATAGAAGATTTCTTAACAAACACCGAAAAAGAGGAACTGCTAGAAAACTATAAATGTTTACGAGAAGCCCGCACAAAAAGCGAAGCTAACTATTTTGGCGAAGAAGTAAACCATCTACTAAATAAAGCAAAACAACGAATTATTAAAGATGCAGGCATACATGATGAAAATGCAGCAACTGTTCAATCAAAGAGAAAAGCACTGTTTTAGTTATATTAGCTAAAACAGTGCTTTTTATTTACAAAGATTTTCACCATAAGCATTTTTCACATTACTTTCACATCTATTTCACAAATATAAGTAATCCTATATGTTAAACTAAGTATATCCTTTTCCAAGGAACTATATGCCGATATATAAATCCCTATCTTTATAGGGATTTTTTATTTTTATACTATATGCTGTTTATATAGTATAAAAGAAAAGGAGCTTAGCATGCGATCTTCCCCTTCCTCACTACTCTTCTAATATTAACTCGATTTCTTTCATTGCCCCTTCATTCAATGATACATCCACCGCTTTCACACTTTCTCTTATTTGCTCAGCCCGCTTTCCACCAGGTATAACAGTATCAATTCCTTCTTTATTTAATAACCATGCTAACGCTAAATGAGGCAATTCAATATTATTTTCTTTAGCTACGTCTTTTAACTTTTCAACTTTTTTAAAGTTACCTTTATATATATTTTCTTCAAATAGATTTACACTTTGACGCCAATCCCCTTTATCCAAGTCAAAATCTTCTGTATATTTACCACCTAATATCCCAAAGGCTAGAGGCCCATACGGTATAAATGAAATACCTTCTTTTATACAATACGGCAATAGTTCTTCCTCGGCAGTACGATTTAACATATTGTAAGGCGATTGTACAACATCAATATGACCATGTTGATTCGCTTCTTTTAATTGTTCTATGTTTACATTCGATATTCCAATTGAACGAATTTTCCCTTCTTCTTTTAAACGAGTAAGCTCTCCGATTGAATCTATGTAACATGTTTCAGGATTTGTAAAATGTAAATAATATAAATCAATATAATCAGTCTGTAATCTTCTTAAGCTATTCTCCACAGCATTTCTTAAATAACTTGGTTCATTGTTAATATAAGTTTCTCCATTTAATAACGGCTGAATTCCACCTTTTGTAGCAAGTACAAACTCGTGGCGTTTCTCTTTTAATACCTCTCCTATCAATTCCTCCGATCTACCAAAACCGTATGAATCCGCTGTATCAAAAAATGTAATTCCTTGCAGGATTGCTTCTTCTATTAATCGTTTTCCTTCTCCCTCATCCACATCAACATATAAATTATGCCCCCCTACTGCATTTGTACCTAAACCCAACTTTGAAATATTTAGTCCAGCCTTTTGCAATTTTATATACTTCATTTTTTCTCCCCCTTATATTTCTATTGTTCGAATATAATTGAACAATAGAAATATATCACTTTATATGCTATAGTGCAAATATGTTAACTTATACAAGTAGGTGAAAAAATGCGTACACTCTATCATCCAAATCGAGCAGAAATTCAATTTTCTTCTGTCCTATATGCACTTAGCGACCAAATTCGTTTACAAATTGTAAATATGTTACTAGAGAAAAATGAGCAATCTTGTGGTGCGTTAAACATTCCAATCGCAAAATCAACTTTATCTCACCATTTCAAAGTTTTACGTGAATCAGGTGTCATGTATACACGTCTTGAAGGAACACAACGTTTCATTTCAATTCGTGAAGATGACTTAAATGCTAGATTCCCGGGTTTATTAAACGTTGTATTACATGCGACAGGGCCATACTAAAAAACATCTCACTTACAAATGAGATGTTTTTTAGTATTTGTTATTCTTTTAATAGATCTATTAATCCATTCCCTTCAGATGTACGCTCATATCCTAAAGGTACAATTCTTTTAATAAGTTGCGCGTAAATTTCTGGCTCTGATAACTTTCTGCCATATTCTCTTTCGCACTGCTTAATGAGAAGTGCTAATGCACCAGCGACATGCGGCGTCGCCATTGAAGTTCCACTTAATACAGCATATTTCCCCTCTGGATACGTAGATAATATTTCATCACCTGGCGCTACTAAATCAATTTCTTGATTTGAATTACTAAAACATGCGATTGTCCGCTCTAAATTGACAGCACCAACTTCAATTACTTCAGCATAAGCACCTGGGAAATCTAGTTCCTCCGTATTATCATCACAATCTCCATCATTTCCTGCAGCACATACAACGAGAACATCTTGATTTACTGCATTTTGAATAGCTTCATGTAATTCCGGAACGTCTTGCGGACCACCAAGTGACATTGAAATAACTCTGACTTCTTCTTTATTAGGTCCTCTCCAATTTACAGCGTAATGAATCGCCTCAATAATTTGCTCATAGCTTCCAGAACCATCTCCCGCTAAAACCTTTAACACTAGCATTTTAGCAAGAGGTGCGACTCCTAAAACACCGACATCATTTTCAGTCGCTGCAATCGTCCCCGCTACATGAGTCCCATGGCCGTTATTATCAAGGTAAATGTTCGGATCTCCTTCATAATCTTTCGTGAAATTTCTCCCACCAATAATACGATCTTTTAAATCTATATGATTAATATCACAACCTGTATCTAATACGGCAACGACAACATCTTTTCCTTTCGCACTCTTCTCCCATACTTGTGGAGCGTTAATCAGTTGTACACCTGGTGGAATTTCATTTACTTGTTCAACCACCTTATTTACGGTAAACGGAATCAATTGTATACCTTTTTGTTTATTCGCTGTACTACTGTTCATCGTAATCCCTCCTGAAAATATATTATTTTCATTTCAGACCACTATTGAATAGGTTTACATTTAACATTCGTTTTAACTGTTCTATTTTCCTTCATTTCAAATGTTTCTCAATATAACTTACCAACATTTATCCCGTGCTTTGCAGGCAATAACAGTTCAAATCATTCAACGAATGTATAAAAATAAAAGGACCATTAAATGGCCCTTTTATAGTTTTTTTAAAGAATCATATATAATCTTTAAAATATTATAAATGAAAACTAAATCTCACTTTTTTTTAAAAACTTCTCTATTTCTTTTATTAAATGTTTCGCTCCATCTATACTAACAGTAATGTTTCCATTTGCTAATGATATGTTCTGATCTGAAACATCACCTGTTATTTGACAAGCATTGTAAGGTTCATATTTTTGTAAAATGACTTTATCTTCATCTACGAAAATTTCAAGTGGTGATTTAATTTGTATACCTAATACATCTCTTAATTCTTTAGGAATAACAATTCGTCCTAATTCGTCTACTTTTCGAATAACTCCTGTTGCTTTCATATTACTCCCCCCTTACTCTCTATTAATTTTCCACCTCGCTTTTTCCATTTTATCACTTTTTGGCAATACTTGTATCTTTTTAGAAAATTTTGTACTCAAGTTAAAAAAACACAGTTAACGAATACGTAATCTCTCTTTCAATTGTTTTAAATAACGAGATCGTATTATTAAGAAGTATACAACTTGAATTCCTACGAAAATACTTAATACAATTGTATTTTCTTTAAACAGTGAGTACTCAAACATCTGTCCTAACGCAGTTAACGCTACTGCCCCATGTAATGTTGCAACACCTATCGGAACGAAGAATAAAAGTGCCAATCGAATTGTAACTACTTTCGATAATTCCCCACTCGTTAAGCCAACTTTTCGAATCATTTCAAATAACCGAGTATCATCCTCCAAATCAGAAAATAAACGGAAGTAAAGGAAGCTTCCTGCACATACGAAAAATACAATACCAATAAAGAAACCTACAAATAAAATTGGTCCTGCGATTTGTAAACTTTGGTTTTGTTCGTACTCTTCTGCACTAAACGTTGCATGTTCTTCATAAGGCTTCATCTGACTCGTAAGTTCTTTACCAACCTCAATTTCATCTTTCATTCCTTCAGTTTTATACATATAATCTTTTGTTTCTATAAATCCACCTTGTAATGAATCATATTGATTATTAGGGATTACATAAACATTTCCTCTTAATATTTTCCCCAATGAAGACGAAGTAACTTTTTTCACTTTTAAATGTTCATTCATATTAGGTAAAGTAATTTCTTTTCTTTCTTTCATCGGTGGTCCTGGTATTTCGGCCGACAAAAATAAAACCTCTTTATTTGCTACAGTATTAAATGGTTCTCCTGTTAACTTTGCATATTCCTTATACTCTGATTCTTTTATAAAAATGGCGCTTCTTAATGACTGCTCCTCCGTTTTCTTCGATGAGATATTAGTTTTTGAAGCTGCTATATTATGTTTTTTTAGTCCCTCATCGATGATCTTCAGATGCTGTGATTCATTACTATTCCCTTGCTTAGAGTGGTAATGAAACGCAATTGGTCTCTCCATAATCCCTTTCGTCATTGATGCAAAGCCAACTAATGTACCTATTGCCGAAAATGCTACAGTTGAAATTATCGTTACAATAAAGAACATTCTTGCGTTATCTCTCATACGGTACGCTAAATCTGACAACGTAATAATATTTGTCTGTGTCCAATAGAAACGTTTACTTTTTTTACATAGCCGAATAATAAAGACACTCAACTGCTTGTACAGCAAATACGTACCAATAATGACTACCGTTGTAACCGGAATCATCATCACAAATACCATAGCACCATGTGACATAAGAGCGCCTGTATAACCAGCACTAAGCAATACTACCGCTAATATAGAAGAAATACTCGATGCTTTCGGTTCTGGCTTCGCCTCTGCTGATCCTCTAAACAATTTCATAATATTATTTTTACGAACCATTCCGGCACTAAATAATGAAATAATCATAAATAATATGAAAAACATAATACTCGTTACAACAACTGCTTTCATTGGAATGTAATAGGATAAGGAAATATCTAGTTTTAATATCATTGGGGCTACAAAAATTAATACTCCTGAAAACAACATACCTGAAAGAATCCCGAAAATAATTGCCCCTATTCCAATCATAATATTTTCAAAGAAGATAAGACGCTTTAATTGATATTTCGTCATACCAAGCATCATTAAAATTCCTAGTTCACGCTTTCTCGTTTTTAAAAACATTCCCATTGAATATAAAATAAAGAAGAATGTAAATACGTAAATAATAGACTGTGCAAACGACATACTTACAAATACATACTGACCTAATTCTCCTGCACTTAATGCCGGATGAAACGCAAAAAACGAATATACAAAAAAGGCCATAATTGCAAATGCACTACTCAAAAAATATGCTGAATATGTCCGTCTATTTCGCGTTACATTCCGATATGCGAGTTCTCTAATGTTCATATTACTTCTCCGCCCTTCTACTAACTATGCTTTTATAGTAGTAAAGTAGGGAAATACCTTCCATCGATTCAAATGACAAAAACCTTACATTTTTGAAAGGTAAAAAAATTGCTTAAACGAAACAGTTTCATTATAATGACTACATTCATATTCATACACACATCCTATTGTATATTCGTTAGTTTTGCGAAATAATAAAGGATAGAAGTATGTACCAATATATACATAAAAATTTTTTATTTACCGCTTTAATATGAATAGGAGGAAAACATAATGACATTACAAGAACAGATTATGAAAGCATTACATGTTCAGCCTGTAATTGATCCGAAAGTAGAAATTCGTAAACGAGTTGATTTCTTAAAAGATTATGTAAAAAAAACAGGTGCGAAAGGATTTGTACTTGGAATTAGCGGCGGCCAAGACTCTACATTAGCAGGACGTTTAGCACAGCTTGCAGTTGAAGAAATTCGTAACGAAGGTGGTAATGCAACGTTTATCGCTGTACGTCTTCCTTACAAAGTGCAAAAGGATGAAGATGACGCACAATTAGCATTACAATTTATTCAAGCTGATCAATCAACTGCATTTGATATCGCTTCAACCGTTGATGCTTTTTCAAATCAATACGAGAACTTATTAGGTGAATCATTAACTGATTTCAATAAAGGTAACGTGAAAGCTCGTATCCGTATGGTTACACAATATGCAATTGGTGGACAAAAAGGTCTACTTGTTATCGGAACAGATCATGCTGCAGAAGCTGTAACAGGATTCTTTACAAAATTCGGAGATGGTGGTGCAGATTTATTACCATTAACGGGGTTAACGAAGCGCCAAGGACGTGCTTTATTACAAGAGTTAGGTGCAGATGAGCGACTTTACTTAAAAATGCCCACAGCTGATTTATTAGATGAAAAGCCAGGTCAAGCTGATGAAACAGAATTAGGCATTACTTACGATCAATTAGATGATTATTTAGAAGGTAAATCAGTTCCAGCTGACGTTGCAGAAAAAATCGAAAAGCGTTACACAGTGAGTGAACATAAAAGACAAGTACCAGCGTCAATGTTTGATGATTGGTGGAAATAGAACATAAAAAAGAAGCTAATCTTTTAGCTTCTTTTTTATATGTTAGCGATATACCCCTACTCTTTTCTCCAATAAATCTTGCAAGCAATCTTCATGTTGTTTACAAAATAACGGAGGCATTTTGTCTAATGGGAAAAATTTTAAATCTAACGTTTCATCACCGTCTATTTTTTTATTCCCTCCAACTATTGAGCATGAAAAGCACATCACAATTGTCTGTGCTTTATCTCCATTTGGATATGTTTGAAAATATTTTGTATACACTCCAATAAGCTCATGTATTTCTACATCATACCCAGTTTCTTCTTTTATTTCTCGAATCGCAGTTTCCGCAGCCGACTCTCCTATCTCCATTGCGCCACCTGGAAAGCCCCAAGCATTAAAGTCTCCTCTTTTTTGCAGTAATACTTCTCCCTCTTTATTAAACACAAAACCACCCGCAAAGTTTAAGAAAACATAATCATGTCCTACTTTTTCACGTAATTCTTTTATATAATCGGCCATTTCCTTTCCCCTTTTCATACGTCTTCCATCGTTATCTCGCTATTTGCCAGGCAGTAAGATCCCCACCTCAAAATGTAGCGGAAGCAAAGAAATTAGGTGGGATATCAACTACTCGTAAAAGCCTTCACTTTATTTCTTATTTATTTCTAGCAATTCAATAATTCGATCTAGCTTCTGATTCATATTGATAACATGTTGTTTTTTTGCAGCGCTACTTTGCAATAATCTTCTAATAAACAAAGTAAATGATAGGAAAAACAAAACGATAAGTCCGATTACTAAACAAGTATATATCAATATAAATATAAATATATTACTTTCGAACAAATCCATTTAAATTCCACATCCTTCCTTTTTATTTTATCACACAATTCTGTTTTTTAAAACGATACATAATAAAAAGAGCACCTTTTACAGATGCTCTTCTTCATTACTTAATACGTAAATGTAATTGTCGCTAATGAATAACCTGCCATTGCACTATATGGTGCTACTTGATAAGATACACGCTTTGCACCTTTTGGCCAATTTATTTCATTTAATACTTTCTTTATATCTTGCATTGTTCCATCCATGGACTGCTTATATCGTACTTCTACCTTTTCTGGTTTACTAGCAAATTGTTGCTGCAACTTTTGCTTAAATTCATTATAATTTTCCGCTCCATATTGTGCAGATAAGTATTGTAAATTTGTTTCTTTTAACATTTGCTCATATACGACGGTTTTTGAACTACCAGCTTTTATTTTGTTTGTTAACTCACCAAAGTAACTTGTAGTTGCCGCTGGATATTTACTACGATCCCAGTCGTGGTCTTTACTTAATTGTTCGTCAGACATATTAAAATATGAATATGTTACACGTCCAGCTTTATCTGGTACTGGATCATCGAATGTAGTATCAAGGTGGTACCATTTGTTTTCAATGTTCACTAAATTCCAAGCATGAGCTTGTCCATTTCCTGTACCAGTTACAATATGATTTTGAATACCTGCTTCTTTTAGTAATTCATATGTTAATAATGTATACCCTTGGCAAACAGCAGAACGGTTCGCTAACGCTTCATATGCTGTATACGCTTGATAAGAAGTGTCGTATGATACATGTTTCACAACATAATCATGAATAGCTTTTACTTTTTCATGCGCATCCATTCCTGGCTTTACAATTGAACTTATAATTGCTTTCGCCTGAGATTTTACATATTGTGTTTGCTCTTTTGATTCACGGTATTTCACTTGTAGTGTAAACGAATAGTTCCCTGGCATCCCTTTAATAGAATATCTAGTAGAGGCTACATTATATTTTACATACTCATCAGCATCTACGATTTTATTAAACTCGCCGTACAATTGGTCCATAATCTTTCTAGCATCTCTATCTTTTGTTTTATATGTGATTGTAATATTTTCTTCACGATTATCAATCTGTTTTTTTAGTTCTTTTCTGAAATCATCTAATAACTTTGCATCTGATTGTGTCGTCACTACAGTTGGATTCGTAGCTGCATAAGATACAGTTGACGATTGTAAGCCTCCCATTACAATCGTTGAACAAAGTGCGGCAGCTGTCATATACTTACTTGTCTTTCCCATCTTGTCACTCCTTATATTCTATAACTATACGAAAAAGTATCGTATAGTTTCAGAGTATACAATACTTTTCAAAATAGGTCATATGAGATTATGCATATTAATTAATTCACATAAAAAAGGTTACTCTTTTAAAAAGAGCAACCTTTTTTATTAACAAGTTTGTAACACACAGCATGTATTTTCAAAACGTCGATTTTTCAAATCTTCATTACCAATACAGAAATATAGCATTCCTAACTCTCCCCAAACCATATTACAATTTTTATGATCTGAATCGATTTGGAATAAAAGCGTCATTTGCTGTGGATCTATCCCCATATATTCTCCTGTCTCATGTAGTACTTCCTCTTGTACAGAGAATGGCTCACCAAACATTTGATGGTTATCGTAGTTATCTGGGATTAGTTCTTCAAGTAATTGCAAGAAACGATCTGAATCGGCCTCATCTTCAATGAAAAGTTCTGGTAATTTATACGTCAGTTCAAAAGTAATTGCGCATTGATTATATTTCGCTTGCGTTTCATCCGCTCTTCGTAATTGCTCTACTGGAACATCATAATAAAGTACGCGCCCAGCTTCCATTGGATTCACATCTTCTTCAAAGTAATTTTCAATGCTAAAGAAATATAACATTCCTGCCTTAGGTAGATTGTGATTCATACGAACGTTTTGTAAATCATTTAGATTAAATTGCGCGATAAAATGTAACGGATTTCCTTTATACATTGGATATTCAAATGTATCCGGTAAATCAGGAGCTCCCCCCATTTTTGAACTACCAATCGCAACCGTTTCTTGCTGCTCAGGCACAACTTTTACACAAGGAAATACAGTATTAATAAGTTCCTCTTTTAAATGTGTCAGTCCATATTTATCAATTAACACTTCAATTTTGTTATCCATATATTCTCCTTACATCTCTATACTTATTTGTATCATAGCACAAAGATTATACTCCATATATCACAAAATCAACAAGCCTTCCAAAAAACGGGCTTATCCCTCATACGCGAACAAGTTTAAAAAAGCATAGTATACATTGTTCCTACAAACACGATAGTTCTTTATTCCTTCCAGTACATTTTCCCTTCGTTCATTTTCATTTTTAATTTAAGGAGGAATTCCACATGGGTTACGGATATAGTTGCGGCGGTTACGGCGGTAGTTGTGGTGGATGTGGTTATGGAGGTTTCGCTTTATTAATCGTTTTATTTATCCTTCTAATCATCATCGGAGCTAGCTGTTGGGGCGGCTTTGTAGGCTGCTAGTAAACTTAAAAACTATTGTAAAAAAGCACGTATATTACGTGCTTTTTTTACATTTTCATTTTTAGAAAGGAAGTATGTGCAATGAAAATTGATGGTGTTTTTGAAGGAGGCGGTGTGCGTGGAATTGCACATGTAGGGGCAATTTGCGCGTTAGCTGAAAAAGGGTATGAATGGGAGCGTGTAGCTGGAACATCGGCTGGTGCTATTATTGCAGCTCTTTTAGCTGCTGGCTATTCTTGTTCAGAATTAAAAACAATTATAACTGATATTGATTATAACAAATTTATGAAGAAAACTTTCCTTGATAGAATCCCGTTTATCGGTAAAGGAATAAGTGCATGGTCTACTCTAGGTATTTATTCCAATGTATTTATAGAAGAATGGCTTGAAGAATTACTACGAAAAAAAGGAATTCACTTATTTACAGATTTACCTGATTTAAACAAACTTAAAATTATTGCTTCTGATATAAGCAACGGTAAAATGGTTGTCTTTCCCGATGACTTGCCAAACTACGGATTTTTAAATTATCGCTTCTCGATTGCTAAGGCAGTAAGAATGAGTAGTACCATTCCTTTCTTCTTTGAACCAGTAAAATGGAGAACACCAAAATGGAAACAACCTTGTTATATGGTTGATGGTGGGATTTTAAGCAATTATCCCATTTGGATTTTTGACTCCCCTACCTCACCTCGCTGGCCAACTTTTGGATTTCATTTTGTAAAAGATGAAATTCAAGCTGATCCCGCCCATTATAAAGAGCCCATTTCCATGTTCAAAGGACTATTTAAAACAATGATGCAAGCTCATGATTTACGGCATTTAGATAAAGAATCAAAAGCAAGAACAATTACAATTCCTACAGGGACGATTACAAGTACAAATTTTGAATTAACGAAAGAGGAAAAAGAATGGCTTTACAATTCTGGTTATAACTCCGCAAATAAGTTTTTACAATCTTGGAACTTCAGACAATATGTTGATGAATATAGAAATGGAAATCAACATCGCAAAACCAATCGATTTTTCCGTCAGCTTGACTCATAATATTATTATTTTCATACGAGATTTCTTGACGCTTTAATAATAAATAAGCCTAGTAATTTCATATATTACTAGGCTTATTTACCAACTACGTACCCCACACATTGCTTACGGATAAGTTAACCCTTTCGCTTCTTCCGCGGTAATTACTATGTAACGATTTCCCGTTCTTAATCCTAGCAGTTCTGCTTTTTCGACTGCGTCCTGCTTCGTCTCTGCATAAGCAGCTAAATATTTATCTCCATCGATAATTTGGCAAATTACATATTGTTTCATTACTTTCTCCTTTTACATTTTAATTAGTTGTGCAAGTTTTTTTATACCTATTTCAATTTCTTCTAACGTTGCATATGAATACGATAGTCGCAAAAATTGGTTTGCACTTCTATCATACAAAGTACCTGGATTTAATATAATCTTTTCTTGTAAAGCTTTGTCAAATAAGCTACGATTCGAAACGGGTACATTCATATGTAACCAAATATAAAAACCACCTGTCGGTTCATACCATGTTGCTATTTCACGACAATATTTCTCTAACATATGTAACATAAAATCTCTACGTTTCTTCAATTCATTTCTTACAAACTGTAAATGTTCATCATATAATCCATTTGTAAACCATTCTGCTGCAATTTGCTGGGATATAGAACTCGAACCATAATCTGTTTGCATTTTTATATCTGCCAACCTTTGAATTACTGATTCAGGTCCAACAATCCATCCAATTCTTAAACCTGGACTAATCACTTTAGACATACTCCCGATATATAGTACAATTCCGTTTTTATCATATGCTTTTAAAGGCTTTGAAACAGGCTCATCAAACCATAAGTCTTGATACACTGCGTCCTCTATAATAGGCAATCCAATTTCATTACATATCTCCATTACTTCTTTCCGCTTCTCTACATTCATACTAAAGTTCGTCGGATTATGAAAAGACGGAATTGTATATAAAATCGATGCGTTAAATTGCTTCTTATATTTCGCAATATATGATGCATTTAATCCATTCTCATCCATTGGTATTCCAATTAAACGCATTCCTGCTGATTGAAAAACATTAAGCGAATATAAATAGGATGGTTTTTCTAGTAAAATCGATGCCCCTTTCGGAAGAAGCCCCATAGAAATAAGTTGCAACGCTTGAATTGCTCCTGAAACAATTAAAATAGAATCAGGAGATACATATACACCATGCCCTTTTAAGTAGCCCGCAATTTTCTCCCTTAAATAGAGATTTCCTTTCGGCTCTTCATACCCAAGTGGCACGTTTGATTGCAACAGCTTATTCATTATTAGTTTCATCTTTTTTTCAGGTAAGAGACTCGGCGCGAGTTCACCTGTTCCTAAACGAATTACATGCGGATAAAATTCAGCTTGATTAATATCTTGAATAGCAGGAAGGTTCGGATAATGAAGCCCTGTTTCTACATGAGACTGCCAATTAGGAGGCGGAGCATATGTTGAAGTGTTCTCATTATTATTTACAACAATCGTTCCCTTTCGGCCATTTCCCTCAATGTACCCTTTTACTGCTAGTTCATCGAAAGCCATTACAATTGTACTTCGATTCACACCAAATGTATGTGCCAAATCTCTTTGTGAAGGTAACTTTGTTCCAACAGTCCATTCTCCATTAACGATTCTTTCTTTTATATACGTTTCTATTTGTTTATACAAAGGAGACGCTAAAGACATATCAGGCTTCCAAACTAATCTTTCCATCATACATATCACCTTACATTCTTTTTGGTTGGTGACCTCCCCAACCATATGGATGGATACAAATTTTCATTTCTTCTATACAATATACACTATCATAATGAATTAAAGTAGGAGGTAATATAATGAGTGAAGCGATTATTCACGGTATCATCCTTGCATTTGGCCTTATCATTCCCTTAGGTGTCCAAAATGTTTTCGTATTTAACCAAGGTGCGAGCCAACCTAATATTTGGAGGGCAGCCCCTGTAGTATTAACTGCTTCCCTATGTGATACGTTACTAATATTAATTGCAGTACAGGGTGTATCCCTTGTACTCCTTACTTTTTCTTGGCTAACGACGACATTATATACGATTGGATTTATCTTTCTCATATATATGGGCTTCGTTATTTGGAGAAGTAAGCCTTCCAAAGATGTAAAACAAGAAAAAAGCATGCCTTTAAAAAAACAAATTATTTTCGCTGTATCGGTTTCGTTATTAAATCCACATGCGATTTTAGATACGATCGGTGTAATTGGGACAAATTCTATTCAATATATAAGAAGTGAAAAATGGGCTTTTACATCTGCAACGATTATCATTTCTTGGATTTGGTTTATTAGCTTAGCTTTAGCTGGAAAATTTTTAAAGAGGTTAGACTCAACTGGAAAGACAATCGTATTATTAAACAAAATTTCAGGCCTCGTCATATGGGGAGTCGCACTTTATATGTTAAAACAAGTTATTTTCGCTAACTAAATTAATAGGATTGCACGCTAATTATAGGCCATGCAATCCTATTTCAAATTATGCAGTCGGTTCTGGCTTCTGTTTTATTGCCTTTTCATCTTTTGCTGGTTTAATCCAAATCATTGCTATAACGGCACCAATAACAGCGAAAATACTTGTCAAATAAAACACTTCATGGTCCGACCCTTTCATAAAAAATGAATATAGGGGTGGTCCAGCTGCTACACCGATAAATCGCATCGAACTATAAAATGACGTAACCGTGCCTCTCTGCTCCTTTTCAATCCCTTGTGTAATTAGGGCATCTAAACATGGGAGTGCCATACCAATTCCTACTCCCATAATAACGAGACATAGAAGTAGTAAATAGATCCCTTTTATAAATAAAGGGATTATGACTGATGCCGCAGCCAGTAAAAAGCCAATATAAATACACTTCTTCATAACATTTTGATTATCTCCAATTTTTTTACCAGCCATATATGAACTAATCGATAATACAAGCAAAGGAATAGCAAGTACACACCCTTTCCATATACCATGTATGTCATACTTTGACTCCAGTATAGTAGACAAATAAAAGAGAATTCCGAATAAAATAAGCATTATAATTGCACCTAGTGCAAAAATGGAAATTAACCATCTTCCCTTTTCTCGAAACGTAGAGATAATAGCTTGAATAAACTCTCTTAGTGGTGGTACTTCTCCTTCTTGTTTTTTTGCTTTTACTAGTACCAGTAATAAAACAATCGATACTACACATAAAACTGGAATCGCCCAAAATGGTAAGAACCATACAATGGCAGCTAGAGCAGATCCTAAAATAGGGCTGAGTACTTTTCCAAATGTATTTGATGTCTCAATGATTCCTAAACCTGCGCTAACCTGTTTTTCATCTTTGTATAAATCACCAACACACGGTATAACAACTGGCATTGCACCAGCAGCACCAATACCTTGAATCGCTCTACCGATAAGTATCCAAACGTAGGGATTATCAACTTTCCATGATACCCAACCAGTTACCGCTCCTCCGATAGCCGCAATCAGTAAACTCGGAACCATTACCATCTTCCGTCCCCATCTATCTGATAAATAACCAGCAATCGGTATAAGTAAAATTGCAACTATGGAGTAAATTGTAATAATCATGGATACTTGAAACGATGAAATATGTAATTTCTTTTCGATAGTCGGCAGTATTGGAATGAGCATTGAATTCCCTAATGTCATAACAAGTGGAACTGATGCAAGCGCAATTAAACAACAGTTTTCTTTTTTTAACATGTTGACTTCGGAACCTTTCATCATATATTTCTTACCATATAATAGCCCTGGTGGAACGTAATTTTTCATTCCACCAGGGCTATTACATCTTTACTACTTCCCATTCATAACGAAAGAAATTGGGTAAAATATAGTATTATTCCTATTGTTTGAATCCAGTTCGCTATATATCCATACCAATTAATTGAAAAAAAAAGAAAGGAAGAATCCTTCCTTTCTCCTATAACCTTCTACATTTAGCGAGTATATCCGCCACCAAGTTGTTGTTCTGCCATCGCTACAAGGCGTTTCGTGATTTCACCACCTACAGAACCGTTTGCACGTGAAGAAGTTTCAGCTCCAAGTTGTACACCAAACTCTTGTGCAATTTCATATTTCATTTGATCTAGAGCCGCTTGTGCTCCATGTGATGCTAATTGATTAGAATTACGATTTCTAGCCATTACCAATCACCTCCTTGATATATATATATATTGTGCCAAATTCGAATTTAAATACATGGTAATTTTTGGTTATTTTTAACTATAAAAAAAGAGACTCTAAATAGAGACTCTTTTATCATTTTATATTACGAAGTTACTACCTCTAATCTTCTATCTGTTAATACTTTCATTTCTTCTTTTAATATATCTTTCGCGTTGTGTCCAAACCATTCTAGCGAAGCAAAATAGTCCGTATCTCGCACTTCCCGAATGATATCATCATAATTTACAATACCTTCAAATAATGGAACCATACCAATACGACTTCCCGCTGCGGCATATACATTATTAGGTTCAAATACATGTAAATAATCCGCTGACGATATATTCTTAAAATGGTAATGTTGTATCCACGGTCTTAGTCGATGAAAACTGTCTATTGGATCTGCACCAGACTCCCATATATGAAGAAAATCAAGGTTTATTTTCAAATTCGGATGGTCTACTTCTTCTAATAATTCCAAAGTAGACGGCAACGTGTCCGTTAACGTATTTGGATGTGTTTCTAAAAGTACATACATATCATGCTGAGCAAATAAATCACAAATCTTGTGAATTCTCTTTACATACTCTTGTCTCTCTTGTTTCGAGAAGTCTACACTCCCTTTTTGTCCGGCAAACGTACGAATTTTATTCGTATTAAACCAATTTGCTAACATTACGAGTTGTTCACATTTCCCCATCGTTTTTTCAAAATCTGCTGATAATGATATGTCTAAATAATCACTTATCATCGTAATTTCTAAGTTTTTATCCTTTAAAAAATTCAACTCTCGTTCTGTCGTTTCACGCTCTTGCACATACAAATTTTGTGCATGAGTTCCCCACAATTCAATTCCTTCAAAACCGTTTTCATATGCAAATTGAACAATATCAGTAAATGAAATTAATTGATGACGAAATGAAATGGTACATAGCGAATATTTCATAACTTTAAACTCCCCTATCTTAAATTCAGTTAGCTTTTTAAAGAGTTACGACAGACTGATTTGTTTTCATACCTTTCCATGATAGAAACTGTCTCTCTAATTCCTTCTTAATTTGCAGTTCAATTGCATTCATTTCATCCAGTTTTTCAATAATCGATACGAGCATACCCTTATTATTCGTCATTGCCATTTTAATTGCACGATACTGTACATTTGTAAATCCTTGTACAATATCCTCTACCCGATCACACCAATAATCAAACTCCTCTTCCGAGTATTGTAACGTTTCACGGAAGTATGCAAAGGCATGTTCATAACTATATTTACGAATTGCAAGTACTGGTATTTGTTTTACTGCTACTACAAGCTTAGAGAGCGAATACCCCTCTTCCTCATTTGCCATTTTTATAATTAAATTTTTTAATTCCATAGTCAGTTCATTATCATACTTTTTGAATGTCTCAGTGAAATAATTAGCTACCAATTCTTGCGTCGGCTCCTGAATCGCCTCTACATCAATGAAATAACCACCACCAAATGGATTATCTTGAACAGAGTGAATCACTTTTTCTCTTTCCATATTCCCTTCCCAACGAAAATCAGGATCTAACATGAACCATTCTTCTTCTTTCTCTGTCTTCGATATCATTAAATAATGCGGAAATGGTTTTTGGTGAAACTTATTTTCCCTCTCTGGTAATAAAGACATATCCACCATTACAATTACATAACGATTTTCCGGCTTATTTTCTACTAATTCTAAAAATGTTTCTACATTTCTATCTTTATCTTTTGCATGATCATACCATTCGTTCACTTTAATACCATACAGTTTTTCATACCAAAGTAAATAATTATCATGGTTAATGTTTTCGGAGTGATACGAAATAATTCCGCCTTCTGTTATATCAAAGTCTCCATCCCATAGTCCAAAATAAAATGGACGAAAATCTATATCACCACGTCTTTTTATAATTTCACAAAAACAGCTCACTAAACAGTGCACTTTAATTGAAGTCATACTCTCATCCACTTTCTCCAAGGTTAGTTATTCACATTTGATTCTTGTAACGGCTGTAACTCTTCCATAAAATCAAGTAAAGATCCTACAGTAAGAAACGCCTTTGGATCTACCTCATCCTCTGGGACACATAACTTCAAATCCATTTCTATGTATACGATAAGCTGCAACATCATTACCGAATCTATATATAAATCTTGATTTAAACGCATTGTTTCTTCTAAATGCGTTACATTTTTCAGTTCCATTTTTTCTGTCATAATTTTCAGCACTGCACTCTTTAACGTTTCACGTCTCATGTTGTAACCTCTCCCATCTCTAGTAACTTTCTACTTACTTTTCCAGTTTTATTTTTCGGAATTTCAGTTACACTTTCAATTTCATGCGGAACTTTATAAGACGGTAAGTGCTGAATACACCATTCTCTTATTTGTACTGGGTCAATATGAGAGATTACTTTCGCTTTTACGATTTCTCCCATCACTGGATGTTTCCCTCGGTATACAATGGCTTCTTGAATACCTTCTAATCGAAGCATCGTTTCTTCCACCTCTATAGGAAACACTTTTAACCCTGAAACATTGATTACATCATCCATACGCCCCATAAAGTGAAGGCCACGCTCAGATTCATACCCTAAATCTTTCGTATAAATTTCCTTTCCAGCAATTTTCACTACGATTTCTTCAGGCTCGTTTTCATCTGATCCTATGTTTATACTTACATGTGGAAGTGGTTTTCCTAAATCTAAATGACTCTCCATATCATGACATATACTAATACAACCAGCTTCAGAACATCCATATTGCTGCATCATGTACGTTGTCATTTCATTTAGTTTATAAAATAATGTTTCGGGCAAAGGTGATCCGGATGTCATAATTTTATGAAACTGGAACGTTCCTAGTGGAAAACTCCCCATAATATGTAGCATCAATGGTACTGCATATATGATATGTTTTTCTGTATTGCGAATAATATTTAATGCGAATTTAGGGTTTTTATTCGTAATAATTATAGGCTTACTTCCTCTTGTAATAGAAGATAACGTACCACATATTAATCCGTACGAATGTGAAACAGGAGCCATAACAATCGGTACTTCATCTTCTTCACAATTTAAAGCTTCATTATAAGCAACGATTTCAGTATCAACTTCCGTCCATGATCTGCAAATCAATTTCGGTTCTCCCGTGGTTCCTGAGCTATATTGCAATAAAGAAGGCTCTTGTAGTAATGAATTCACTACTTCTAATTTTGTAAATTCGCTACATTCTCCATATAAAAGTCCCGTACAATTTGCACGCCTTGCCATTTTAATAGCCGTATCTTTTGGTGTATCTTCATGTATAAGAAGTACAGATGATTTCTTTTCTTTTAAGAAAAACACAAGTGTAATAATATCAAATGGATCTTTCAGACAAAGTGCAAATCTATTTCCTTGTGCTGCTTGAAATTGTTCCATTTCCTCGTAAACTTGTAATCTCGATTCAAAATCATTTTTACTATACTCTTGTTTATTAACGATTAGCATAATTTCCCCCTGTAACAAATGATTTTTGTATGTTAAGTTGCTTTGCACTATACAATGGATTTGGAACTTCATGAACAAGCGATTCTACATCCAAATATAAACGACGCTTCGTTAATTGCTCCGCATAGAAAGTAGCTGTGTATAATTGAATGGATTCAAATCTCTCTTTCAAATGTGGATATTTTCTAAAATGATTTTCAATTTCTTCGACAATCATCATCCAAAAATGTTCTTCTTTCCATTCATATTCATCCGCAAGTATGAAAGCTAACTCTCCTAGATTAAATAAGAAAAGTGCATCTAAAACCATCTCTTGCAAACATTCGATGCGATCCATTTCAAAGAAATCATTCATTTTTCCGTTCACATACGTTTTATGCATTTTTGTAAACTCAGGGCATTTGTCAATTTCTTTCAAGTATGGACGATAAAACTCAAGTCCTTCATGAAAGTCCTTTAATGCAACCCGGACAGGTAGCCCTTCTTTATGGACTAAAATCATATTTTGACCGTGTGATTCTAATGCGATCCCGTGCTCTACAACAAGATGTAAAACCGGTATTATCGCTTTTTGAATAAGTACTTGCAGCCAATTTTCTATTCCATATTTGTTTAACCATGCATCAATAATTGGTGTACTATCTTTCTTTTTTGCATATAAGCCATTAAAGGGAACTGCATCCTCTTGTTCATCTACATATTTGTGAACGCTTTCACGCCAAATACATCCTAATGAACCATATGTAGCTTTCTTATTCGTATCATACGTTACGCTCGAGAATTCCTTTAATAAAATCAAGCGCGATTCATCCCTTAAATAAGGATCCTGACTTACGACATCACTTAACCAATTTGATATAGCTGGTGCACTCACAACCGAATGTGGTTTCAACGTACGGATAGTTGAAGTATTCAGTAAATTCATCGATAACTTAACATACGGCTTATTTGGATTCGTCATATTTCTTAACGTTCTCATTGACTGTTGGGCGCAGTATTCATCCGATGATTCCCCTAAATAAATCACATATTTCCCCTGTATATGATCAGCATAATTAGGAATAATAAAGTTCTCCCACTGCCAAGGGTGGACTGGGATAAACAAATACCGTTTTGGATTACATCCCATATTTTGAATACGATTTATATATTCTTCTATTCTCTGCACACCAATTTCTTCTGTTAAAGTATTGCTATAAATCATTTCATTTTCATAACCTACAGTCGCATATTTCTTATGTGCTGCAATCCATATGAGTTTTATTGGCTTCATGAATTCATATCCATATTGAAAATTGTCACGATATTGAAATCCAATGCGCGCTTTATAGCTAGGATGATACGGGTGACCGTCTATTAAATGGCTTTCAAACTCATCGTAAGATTTTCGAGTATATTCCTCCCTTTTATTTCTTTCATATTGTGCAATCGTGTCTTTAAATATTGTTTGTTCTAATTCGTGAATAAAAGAATCTAATCTAGTTCGTTCTACGTTAACAACCCGAAAAACTTCTTCTAAAAATTGCGACACAGATTGTATTTCTTTTTGTTCATCTTGCACTCGTATTAGTAACGAGTCTACAGCAATACGTCCAAATGTCATCCTTTCTCTTCCGTGGCATTGATACGAAACATTTTTGTTTTCTTCATCAAGTCCTTGTATAATAAAAAGAATTTGTTCTTCCTTCTCTACACGAACTGGCGTTATAATCCCCTCATAAATTAACGATTCTACTAACTGACGTAACACCCTTCTTCGCACTGAAATGTATTCTTCTGATTCAAGTGCCTTCAATATTTTCGTGTGATACATATCCACTTTCATAAACTCCTCCACTTATGACGAAATACCAAATTCCATTATTTGTATTACGTGAAATTTTAACGCTATTTATGAACGAACAGCCACTTCTCTAACGAGTGGATTATGCACTTGCACATAAATTGCTTGCTCTAATGGATTTGTTAATTCATCGACATCGAAAAATCTCGTTAATAAATTTGCTTTACATGCCAACTTATCCTCTTCCAACAATTCTCTTAAAAATGTAGAAGGTTCACGGTTATATGGAAGGAATGATTCCAATACAGACCTTAATTCAGAAAGTAGAATTTCCTCCTTAATTAATCCTGCCGTACCAAAACCGTTAATAAGTCCAAACATATGATTAAAAATTAAATAGTAACGAAACCTTTCATCTACAATATAATCGTCATATAAATTCCCAGTACGTTCTCCAATACCAGATAACTCATTATTAAGCATCTCTTTCATTGAATTACAGAAATAAAATCCTTGATTATCACGGAAATAATATTTTACTGGATAACCATCCTTCAACTGTACAACACTATTTTGTTGATGAGCTTCTAATGCAACTCCATACTGTAAATACATCCATACCATCGGCTTTAAAGAAATATTTACATACCGTCTAAACCACTCTAAACTTACTTCTTCACAGCTTCTATTTTCTAACTCTGCTATATGATGAATTATATTCGATAAACGAGTGCGCTCTTCAGGAATAGCATCTTGAACTAGTCCAGCAATTAATGTAGCATCATTTGCATGTTCACTATAGAAAGGGTTCTCGCGAATAATTACTTCAAATCCAGATTCTTGTGTTCCATAATTTAATGTAATAAAGGCTGGATCACAAATAAAATCAAAGCCTGGAAATCTTTCTCGTACTTCACCAATAGCCGTATTTAACATTTCCTTCCCTTCAAGGCCACTCTCAAGTTCTTTCAACTTATTAATGCGCATTGAATTTGTTACTTTCACTGGAAAGGAAAACTTAAGCATATATTTCGAATGAGGATGATATAGCGTCCTAAGTGATGATGTTGCCATATAACACTTACCTACTGGACCAATATATTCAAGCACTCCTTGATTTATCCACTCTTGTACATAAGGTTGATGTAATAACCATTCAGCCTGAAGCGGATGAATTGGAATTAATGAATATTCATCTTCCTTACAGTACTTCTCTATAAATTCCTCATTTACCATCTCATCTTTACTTAATTCTTCTTTTATAATCGTTGTTGTAGAATCTAATAATAATGATTTTTCATTTACTATACTTTTATGTGCGCGAAAATAATGAAGCTGGCATTCTCCTTTTAATTCTGGAGAATACATTGCACTTTTCCAATCCAATATACCTTGTCTACTCTTTGGGGTAGGATGAGTTAAATGCCCAAATAATAAAGATTGCTCCGCCTCTATAAAAGTTGTATGGAAACCATATAATGCAGATGTATCTTCTGCTCTCTCTTTTGTAAATTCTTCAATATTTTGACAACTGCGAATAACTCGAAGCATAAGCTCAGCAGGATTAGTTCCTTCTCCATAGTTGATAGACATCTCTTTTATTAAAAATGTAATAACTGTAACATAATCTGCTTTTATAACAGTTTTAGTTTCTCCAATTTGATAATAAAACTGTTCTCCAAACAAATGGCGATCTGTTGCTGATTTATATATAACTTCTCCATACAAAGTAACATTCTGTGCCGATAGCCGACAACATAAATATGTGGGGACTACATTTCTATTCAACGTATTACTGAAGATACTTTCCATTCTTTCATCCTCTGTAATCCATTCTCCACTCCCTGTTTCTCTTAAATAACAGTTTAAAAAACTTTGTATTGTTGCATGTTCTGCGATTTGTTTCGCATGCTGCATACTGGTCCTCCTCTTTATATTAACGCTATCGAAATTTTATAAAACAACCAATGATTGAATATCATTATCAATTATGATTCTAATTGATTGTTATTATCAATTCAAGAGTATATTTCAGAATTTTTTTATCTAACTAAATTTTTTTCCTTTTCTATCATTTATTTCATCTAATTAAAGATACAATAGAAAAATTTTTACTCTCAAGTTAACTATTCATTATTTTTCACATTACTCGTTATTAATCGATTGAACAGAGTTAAACAAAAAGGTATACCAATTAAAGGTATACCTTTTAAAAACATAAAGTTTACATAATAATATTATTTATATTCCTCCAGCAATACGCTGTTTCTTCTACCTGTACTCTCTCTAAAAATTTCGTATCAATTTTTTCAGGGTTATATTTTTCATAAAACTTTTTAGCGGGATTATTAGTAACGACCCAAACTAAAAGAGATTGCATACCATTTTTTATACATTCCGACAGTAACGCTTGAAATAATTTTTGTCCTATTTTCAGTCCTTGATACTGTTGTAACAGATAAATCGCATATAATTCTCCATCACAATTATATGTACCGCTTCTTTCAACTCCCCCATCAATGAATCCGATTATTTTTCCATTTAACGTTTCTGCTACAAATCTGAATTGGTAATTATCTTCTTTTTGAAAAATATCCTCCCACTGCTTTTTTCTTTGTTCAAATGTTACATTTTCTAAAATTTCGTTTTCGAATATCCCGGTATACGTTGTTTTCCAGCTTTCCACATGTACTTTTGCTATTGCTGCAATATCCGATTTTGTCGCCCTTCTAATGTGTATCTCCACCATTCTCATCCCCTTTAGAGAATAATTATAGCAAACTGTTTTTTTATGCGTAAAAAAAAGAGTGAATTTTCATCACCCTTTTTTATCTACTTTCAACTTCAACTGAAACAACTCGATCAATCTCTTTTAGTGAACTATATAACTCAGTTGTATATAAATCTTCTGGAGCTAAAATAACCATCTCCAATTGCTGAAATGCACCACTATCAATATCTTTAATTTTCACTCGTTTTACATGCATGCCTAATTTTTTAATTTGCTTAAATATACCATCTAATTCTTGGTGCTCTTTTACAGTAATTTTTATAGATAAGTCCTTTTGTCTTAATGAATACGGGCCTGCAATTTTCACAATTTGCGGAAGTACGTTAATCGCTAAAATAATTAAAATCATGGCAACGGTCGCTTGCAAATAAAACCCTGCTCCAATTGCTATACCTAAAGCTGAAGCAGCCCACACCATAGAAGCTGTCGTTAATCCAGAAATAACGTCATTACTTCTTCGTAAAATAACACCTGCTCCAAGGAAACCGATTCCGCTCACAATTTGAGCAGCAAGACGCATTGGATCCATATTTGTATGACCTGGAACAGAATATACATGAACTGATTCAATTGAAACCATCGTAATTAAACAACTTGCTACAGAAATAACCATACTTGTTTTCACACCAAGCGGTTTATTCTTTAGCTGCCTATCTATCCCGATAAATAATCCTAAAAAGAGCGCTAAACCTAATTTGAGTAAAAATTCATATGACATGTTTCATTCTCCTTACTTTACAATGTTTCCCTTCGAATAATTCACTATAACTCTTTTATGATATCTATTCCAGTCTTTTCTATTCATTTAACGATAAAAGCCGAAAAAACATTTTTATATGTTTTTTCGGCTTTATATTCCGATTAAGAACTTTCTTTATTTCTGTTCTTTAATCTTAATCTGCGCATCTTTATAAAATGCTAATTTACTGTCATTATACTCTTTTGTATAATTGTTAAACTGCTCTTTCGACTTTTGTGCTTCTCCATTTAACTCATTAAAAGTTTTAACTTTCTCACCAATCTCTTTTAATTTCGTTTCTTTTACCTTTAATTGTTCGTACAATTCTTTTTCAGTCGCTAACGCCTTCGTGTAGTTTTCATTCATCTTTTGGAATGCATCGTAACGTTTTTTATACGACTCTTCAACTGCCTTTGCTTGCTTTTGCACTTTCTTATCTTCAAGTTTTTCTATATTACTTTGAACGGATTTCGTTTCCTTCTGCGCTTTTTCTAGCATTTCTTTTTCGTTTTTCAATACTTTTTCACGGTCAGCTACATTTGCAGTCGCTTGTTCTATCTTTTTCATAACTGCGTCATTATGATCTTTACCTTCTTGTAAAATTTGAGAATATAGTTCTTGACCTTGCTTCTCTAAACCCTCTAATTTTTTCGCTTCATCAACTAAAGACTTTTCTTGTGTCGCTGCTGTTTCAAAAGCTGTATATAAATTTTCTTCTGGCTTTTCACCGAAACAACCTGTTAATACCCCTACTGATAACGCTCCAACTAATGCTACTTTTCCATACTTCAACATTCATTCCTCCATTACATACGGTTATCATGCCAGAAGTTCACTGGGAAGTGACTTTCTTCATGATAAGCTTCAAACTCATAACCCTTTTCTTTTAACCCCTTTAAAATTGCTGGCACAGCAGCGACTGATTGCGGGTGAATATCATGCATTAAAATTACTTCTTGTGGTTTTGTTGCATTTGTTAATACGTTTTGAGCAATTTGCGCTGCAGCTGCATCAACTTGCATTTTATTATATTTCCAATCTAATGAATCAATTGTCCAATCCCAAACTTTAAAACCGCCTTCTACCACTTTATTTCGAAGGCCTTCATTTAATCCAGGCATCGAACCATATGGTGGACGTGTTAATTTAGGTGATTTTCCAATAATATTAGCAATTAAGCTTTGGTCTTCTTTCATCTCATTTACATATTCACCATTTTTATATAACTTTGCAAAATTATGTGTCATACTATGCATACCTACATAATGTCCCTCTGCATTTTCACGTTTCACTAAATCCGGAAACTCTTTTACATTCGCTCCAATTAAAAAGAATGTCGCCTTCGCATCATGCTGTTTTAACGTATTTAATAATTCAGCCGTATATTTTCCTGGTCCATCATCAAATGTAAGATAAGCAACTTTTCTTTCTTTTCCATTAAAACGACTTGGTGCCGTTTTATTCAATTCAACTTTTGATTGTTCACTTGCAAGCTGTACTACATTTTCTTGTTTTGCAACAGCCTTTGCTGGTGAAGTAATTGATTGAAACATAAAATACCCAATAGCTACTGCTGCAACCGCTATTAAAACGACTACTACTCGTTTCATATTAAAAGCTTTTTCCATTCTATCGAATTCCTCTCCCTATTAATCTTATATATAAATCACCCAATGTAATTATACATCTATTTATTTTATTGCACGATATAAAGTGAAACTTTAATCAGTGGGGGGTATTCATCCCCCACTGATTATTAACCTTCACTAATCGAGTGTTTACGGGCAGTTAATTTCCCACCTACCTTCTTTGCTCTAGCCGAATTTTGAGGCGGGAATCTCACTACCCACAAATAGCGTGATAAATAGACTGTATATGTATTATAATGGGAGTTTTATCAAAATTGTTGTTCCTATTCCTTCTTTACTCACAATACTAAGTGTACCTCTATGAAGCTCCACCATTTTTTTTACGATAGCTAAGCCAAGGCCTGCACCTGCAGCATGATTATTAATCTGGTAAAAAGACTGCTCTATATATGGTAAATGCTCTTTAGCAATTCCAATCCCTTCATCTTTCACCTTTATCACTGCTTGTCCTTCATTTTTAGTCGCTTCAATGTATACAGTACCATTTTCATGTGAATATTTAATCGCATTTTGAATAATATTCAAGAAAATTTGCTTTAGCCTATTTCGGTCTCCCAACAATTCAATTCGTTCTATAGTATTAATGAATTGAATTTGTTTCTTTTCAGCGTTAGGAGTTAATTGCCAAATCGTCTCCTCTAGTATATCGTACAATTGCACCTTTTGTTTATATAAATTAAAATGATTTGATTGTAATCTTGAAAAATCTAACAATTCTTCTACTAAATGAATCAATCGGTCTGTCTCACCGGAAATAATCCCCATACCTTGCTTGATTTCTTCTTCTGTTAAATGTTCTACTGTTTTAAGCGTCTCACTCCAACCTTTAATTCCTGTTAAAGGTGTTCGTATTTCATGAGAAATAGAAGCGATAAATTCATTTTTCATCTGTTCCGCTTTTTCTATTTTATCAGACATATAGTTTAAACTATGTGCTAATTCACCTAATTCACCAGGATAATCTTCTTTAATTTTATTTTTCAACGTTCCTTCTGCGATTTGTGAAGAAGCTTGAATGATAGATTCAATTGGCTCAACAAAAGAATTTGCCAAGCGTCTACTAATTGAGAAGACAATACATGAAATAACAATACCAACGGCAATAGTAAACATAATAATTTCAATAATCTTTGCATTCACATGTGTTAATACTGTCGTATATTTTAAAACACCGATTGTTTGTCCTTGATGTATAAGTGGGCTTAGCACTTCTAGTTGTTTTTCATTATCTTTCGTAGTAGTAACTTGATTATACATTTCACCTTCCAATAAAGATTGTGGGATATTCACTTTACCTTCTACTTTTTCACCACTTGAAGATTGTATAACCAAACCATGACGATCAATTAACTGTAATTCCGTTCCATCTAATTGAAAACTACTAATTATGTCACCACTATATTCTTGCAAACGAATAAAATATAATGAATTGTATTCTGAGAAAAATCGAGTACTCGTCTTCGCATGAGATTCTATATATTGCACAATACCATTATAATAATATCGATAAATTGAGACCGAAAATACTACCTCAAACAATACAAGCATAAGTGTAATGACCGTCATAAAATATAAAGTCACTTTCCGTTTCATCTTATACTTTCCTTCCACACATATCCTTTTCCCCACACTGTAAGGATAAATTCGGGTTCTGATGGATTACATTCTATCTTTTGGCGTAACCGTCTCATATTTACATCTACGACTTTCGTCTCGCCTACGTAATTCGTTCCCCAAATCATATTTAAAATTTCATCACGTGAAACCGGCTTTGAGGATTGATTCATTAAGTATTGTAAAATCATATACTCTGTAGGTGTTAAATCAACCAATTGTCCATCTCTATATAATCTTTCTTCTATAATATTTAACGAAAACGGACCAGACGTAATTGTATTCGTTTTTTCTTTATGCACTTCTATTCTTCTTAATAGAGATTGTATACGTGCAGTTAACTCTACTGGACTAAACGGTTTTGTAATATAATCATCTGCACCAATTCCTAGTCCTTGCACCACATCTCCATCTTGTACACGTGCAGTTAACATAATAATGCCCATTTTTTTATTTTCTTCCCGAATAGTTTTACAAACTTGAAAACCATCAATTCCTGGTAACATGACATCAAGTAACGCTACATCAACAGTGTGATCACATAAAATCTGTAACGCTTCTTCTCCAGTACTAGCTTCTAATACATAAAATCCAGCACGCTTTAAATTTAAGACAATAAAACTACGGATTGGCATTTCATCTTCTAAAACTAAAATTGTTGACATAATTTCCACCTCCCTACTCTTGTTGATAATCCGCTAGCGGTTTTATATATGCTTTCACTTTTTTAAACTTTGATCGCTTCGGCACTGCATATACGTGAGAAGCCGTTTTCACCGCTGCCTCGAATCCTTTTATTTTGAACCATTCTTTCCGCTTAAAAATTTGGACTTCAAGCCATATTTCATTTGTATTTACGTCCAAAAACTTTTGAGAATTTGATTCCTTCTGCTGATCTGGGATAGTAATTTTCCCAATCAACTCTTCAGGAATTTTCACAAAATACCCTTTTTCTATATCGATGTATCTTTCTTCTATAGGTTTCGTTCCATCTTCACTCCACTGTATGTAACGTTCAAAGAGCGGACTATCTCCATGTGACTTATCTTCCCAACCTTTTGGACGTACAGTACGAACAAATTCAATAATACCGTCTTCATTTACATCTTTACTTTCCACCACATATTCATTGAATAAATCTTCTTTCCCATCTATAGGTAGTACCTCATAATGATCCTTATCAAATTTTGCTACATAAGTTATACCTGAATGAGCCCCAATTCCTGCATCAATTACAATCGCCTTTAATGTTTTAGAAATATGGCCCATTTGTATTCTTTGAATACTATTTATAAATGGATCAAATGTAACTTCTGATATTGTCTTAAACTGCTCAATAAGCTCAACTGTCAACTTCTCATCTTTTTCATAAGTAACAAGGCTTATATCATTAAGACCATTTCTATTTAGATCCTCTATAAATAACTTCGTGTAACGCCGATTATAAATCTCCTTCATATCATCATTTTCTTCTGAAAAAGCATACATAACATGTTCTAACGATTCACGATTTACAGAGATTCCAATTAATAATTCTCGCTTCCCATTCCCTGTAAAATCACCGACTTCAACGATATCTATATCCTCACCATCAAATTTATGCGTGGACTTTATTTTCCACTTATAGCCGATTTCCTCATATACAGCTAAATATACGCTACGATCTTCATTCGGCAATTTATAAAATACGATGGCTTCTTTTTTATTATCTTGTTTAAAATCCATTGACCAAATCATTTGTTTATCTTTATTAGACTTTGGAGTAAGCAACCGATAATTAACAGGCAAATCTTTATCTATTTGCTCTTTTAGTTCATTAATCCACTTTTCATTTGCAGGAGCTCCCATTAAATTGGTTGGAGCTTCAGACATTTTACATCCAGTCAATATAAAGACGATTCCCATAATGCTTATCCATTTTTGCATATGTTATCTTTCCTTATAACAGTATTTATCTTTACTTTTTGCTTATCCAATAATCTCATACATATGAGTATAATTTTTCTAGAATAAAAAATCGTTACAGAAAAGTTACAAATCCATTTCCATAAAAAAAGATTGGCAAAGGCCAATCTTTTTTACTTTTCATTTAGAACTGATTTTGGCGTTACACCTAGATGTTGATTCAGTTTATTTGAAATATCTTTCACATTTTTTTCATTTGGAATGTAATAATAAATACCACCAATACGTTTATCAGTACCTTCAATTTGCATCTTTTCCATTTGTAGATCCGATCCTGCCATGTTTTTCGTAATAGCAAGCATATCATCAAATGTTAAGTTTGTTTTCATGTTTTTATCAACTGCATCAAGTAGAGAGCCCATTTTGCTAATTGATTGAACAGACATTGCTTTTTTCGCAATTGCTTCTATTACAAGTTGTTGTCTCTGTCCGCGCATTGCATCACTATCAATTTTACGTGTTCTTGCAAGTGCAAGTGCCTGTTCTCCATTTAAATGTTGGAAACCTTTTTCTAAATGAATCATACCTGCTTGGTCTTTACTATCTTGCTCTGTGAACGTAACAGGTACATCAATATCAATACCACCTAGTGAATCTACAATTTGAACAAATGACTCAAAGTTAAACTTCACATAATAATCAACTGGAACATTTAAAAATCTTTCCACAGTATCTCGTGTACTTTCAACACCACCAAATACATGTGCATGCGTAATTTTATCTAATTTTTTTCTAGATGGAATATAAACACGTGAATCACGCGGAATACTAACTAATTTAACAGATTTATCATCTTTATTAATTGTTGCTAATAAAAGTGCATCCGTTCGAACCGCTTCACCATATTGACTTTTCCGCATTTCACTACCGTCTACACCCATAATTAAAATTGAGATATTATCCTTTAAAGGTTCCACTTCTTTATCACGTTTTGATGATTTATCAATTTGTGCATATGCATCACTTACAACCGCTTTTGCTTTATTATATATTAACGACCCATATCCTACTCCACCAAAAACAAGCAAGAACAATGGAATTATTATAAACCACTTTATTGACTTTCTTTTAGAACGCTTCTTATTACTTCTCGTATTTTGTTCTAATTCAGAGCTCATACCCATTCGCCTCTCTTTCTCTTTCCCTAGTATAATGTATGTCTAGTAATCTTCATATTGAATTTCCTTTCAATTACCTTACAAATTTGTAAGGTTACATTGTGGATTCAATATATATTCCATTTCACATTATACTCTCGTACTTATTTTTGGCAAGTCACTATTTACTAACTTCAAAAATTTAGCACTTCGCAACATTCGAAATTACAGATTTATCAACCTTTTCATTTCAAATAATCTGACTTTCAACTGAAAGAACGAACAAAATAGTGAGTCAAGTTAGTTATTAACTCTCTATTCATACAGTTATATTTCACATTATTGTTTCGCCAACGGCGTATACATGATTTTCTTCCCATTATTATAAATTAAAGCAGTCTTTGCTTTTAATTTCGTTTTTTCTATTTCCACATCTTCATTTGAGAAATTCACAATAATTTTAATATCTTTTCCATATGAAGTAGATTGTACTAGCTTATCTTCTGACAAGTATGCAAAGTTTGTCATTTCTTCTTTTACTGCCTTTTTATGAACTTCATTCCAAACTTTCAGATGCTCTGTAATTTCTTTTTTATGCTGATTCCACTCTACTTCATCTAAATGGTACAAAGGAGGAACATTATACAATAACTCATATAGCATACGGCTTCCTACCTCATCTTTCACTTTCAAACTTCCCCATTCCCAGTGATGCGTTGTAATGACGGAATCGTTGTATACTAATTTATATAAAGGAAGCGAATATACTGGATTTAAATATACTTGTTTATATTCTTCTTTCAATGGTACTTGTTTTGCATATTTTTCTGGAACATTTTGATTTGGTGAATAATATCCACCGACATAATACGGGCTTGTTTTGTTTTTCCGCATATCTTCATCGTCCCATTTAATAACTGGCGTTTCAATTCCATGAGCAAATGCAATCGTACTACTGGCAAAATCATTTCCGCCCTCAGAGCCAACTACCATACCTTTTTCTTGGGCAATATAATCCATTCGTTGTAATCTTGCTTTTAAATCTTGTTCCTGTGTCGTTACATGTTTTGATGAATAGTCATCATAAATTTCACCCGTTGCATCACAATCGATAAACCATGAATTATATTTAGGACCATTTTGCAATATATCGTTCATTCGTTCTTTTACACTAGGAAGTGATAATGTTGGATTTAGTTTTCGCCCTCTACCTAAAAACCCTTGCACCTTTTCTCCATTTTTCTTCGTTACAGTTGCCTCTTCATATAACGATGGATCATTAAAGGACGCTGTGTTCCAATTTTTATCACCTTTCTCATGAATGGAATGATAAGAATCATACGGACCAACTAAATATCCCATTTTCTTAGCTTCTGTAACAAAATTAGGTTGCATAAATCCTTGTTCCCAGTTCGGTAGACCAATCCAAGCTTTGTCTATCCCTTCTTCTTTCATTTCCTTTATTATATCCGTTCCATCTGCGTTTCCCCACTTACTTATATCTTCAACTGAATCACCAAGTACTGACTTTAATAAATGCTTATTTAAGCTATACAGTTCTGCTTTCGATAAGTGATCTATACCTTTTTTTAATAACTCACTAGCCTCCTGATCAACTTTCGGGAAAATATCCTCTTTATACAATTCCTTCATTGATAACACTTCGTTTACATAACGCAAAATAACATTTTTTTGATACTTATCAATGAAATCTTGTTTACTTACTTGCTCAAATACATTTAATTCCCCAGGCTCTGAACTATTTTTTTGAATAAGCTCTTTTATATGGCTAAACACTGGGCTATTTATTTGCTCTCTTAACTTCGGCCAATTTACATTACTTGCTGATAAACCATTTTGATTCCAAAAATAAAAATGAGCCGCTCCATAAAGTTTTTCAATTTCTTTATTTCTTCTTGCCTTTTCTTGTAATGTTTTAAATTCACCTTTTTCCATAATGTTATCCTTATACAGCTTAGCAATACTTACTGCATCAGTATTTGTGACATATAATTGAAAACCATATGTTTTATTTTTATTTATACTCGGGAATTCATGTATAAAATCAAACCCTATTTTCGGATCCGAATGAAATTTCACTTCATTATTAAATAGATTATTCGCAATATATACAATGGAATATTTCGAACCATTTAATGCAAAAAACTTCATAGAAAATGATTCAGCAAATGAATATGCATCATCCTTTAAAAACTTCTTCCAATTCTCATCATTACTTGGAATTTGTTTACCTTCCCATAACGGAAGTGTATAATTTTCAGCCTGTACTTTCGGCCATGTAAAGCTTTCTGCACCAATCGATTCTACTTCAATATTTAAGTGGTCTTTTTTCTTTTCTAAGTTTACTTTTACTTTTTGATCTGGATATTCCCACGACATACGATCCTTATCTTTTTTTACATTCGACACCTTCATTATCGGCAGAGCTCGTGATGCCTGTTCCTTTACACCATCATGTTCTACAGTTAACGTGAAAGTCTCTGGATTTACATCGTAAGTAAAATCTTTATACGTCGCTTTCTTTATTTTAGACTCTTGTACAGCATTATTACCTTTTACATCACACCCGACTAAAGTCGAAAATGACATAGTTGTAAGAAGACATATCGCTATCATTTTTTTCATCTCCTGCACCTCCATCCCTGAATATACAGGGGATTTGTTACAGGAATATGGCAAAAAATAATAGAGCTAGCATAATGCTAACTCTATTATGAGTATAAAAAGTTCTCAAATAACTATAATTTATTTTTTAATATGTAATACAGCGGGACTTTAATCCTTGTTTTTTATTTTCACAAATAATGCAAATAAACAAATTAAAGTTTCGCTAGGCTTTCCTTAACTGAAAAAGTAAGTGTATATAATATATCCTAAAACTAACACTAAAATTAATATCCCTGTACCTTTCCAATTCATGCCCCCTGTCATATCACCAAGGCTACCTGATTCCGCTCTATTGAGCCCATCATTCAAAGAACCGGTAGGGTTATTTTTTAACTCACTTTGTCTTATGTGTTCTCTTTTTTCTTCTGGTGACTCTTTTGAACTCATATAATCACCTCCAAAATTAATACGCTCTTTACTGAATTATACAATACTCATTTTCATTTTATATGCTGATTTAAAATATATTTACAGCAAAAAAAAGCTAGCGATGCTAGCTTTTTTTATAATCCAATATGTTCTTCCTTATTTACAGAAATCCCTTTATGATCGATTTCAAGCTCACATACTTTCATAGCTGTAAATACTTTCGCTAATTGCTCAGCGATTTCTTGACGTTTCTCATACGGCGTTAATATAAAAATAGATGGTCCCGCACCGCTAAGTGCTGTGCCGTACGCACCGAATTCTTTTGCGCATTTACGAATAGATGGTAATAACGGTACGAGTTCTAAACGATATGGCTCGTGAAAATGATCTCTTTCCATCATTTCACCTACAACTTCCCACCGCTTTTGGCATAATGCTGCTACTAATACGTTGCTTATCGCACTAGCTTTAACTGCTTCATGAAACGGAAACATTTCTGGTAATACAGATCGACTTTCATCTGTATTTAGCTCTTCATTTGGAATAAGAGAAATTACGCCTAATTCCTTACTTTCAATCCTTACAACTGAAACATTCTTTCCATCAAGTGCTCCGATTACAGTTCCACCTAATATAGAAGCTGCAACATTATCTGGATGCCCTTCAAAATTTGTAGCAATTTGAACCTTTTGATCAGTCGTTAAGTTCAAATTAGCAAGTTGATTCGCAAGCTCTATTCCTGCTACAATCGCTGAGGCACTACTTCCTAGTCCTCTTGTTAGCGGAATATTACTAGTAACTTCTATTATATGGGGTGATAAAGAAGGACATACTTTACATGCCGTGCTAACGATTAAATTTTTATCATCTGTCGGAATTGAATCTTCAAAGGAATGTATTACTTGCCATTTATCAGCTGTGCCCTTTACAACAACCTCTAAATACAATGACAAAGCTATTCCTACTGAATCAAATCCAGGTCCAACATTTGCTGTACTAGCAGGCACACGTACTCTCAATGGTATCACGACATAATCACCCCTTTTATATGTTCTTTAATTTGTTCTATATCATTTGAAACACTTGCAATATCTAATTTATTAGAAGAAATTGCGATATCAGGATCTTTCAAACCATTTCCAGTTAATACCGCAACTACTGTTTCTCCTTTTTTGATTTTTCCAGATTGAACATGTTTCATTACGCCAGCTAATGAAGCATTTGATCCTGGCTCAGCGAAAACCCCTTCCGTTTTTGCTAACAATCTATACGCATGTAATATTTCCTCATCTGATACCATATCTATCTCGCCTCGAGACTGCTCAGCAGCCTCTACTGCATATGACCAACTCGCTGGGTTACCGATACGTATAGCTGTTGCAATTGTTTCAGGTTCTTCAATTACATGTCCTTTTACAATTGCAGCTGCTCCTTCCGCTTCAAAGCCGTGAATTCTTGGCTTTTTGTAGCCTTTTTCTTTCTCATATTCACAGAACCCTTTCCAGTATGCTGTAATATTCCCTGCATTCCCAACAGGAATAGCGAGAACATCTGGCGCTTTTTGCAACTGGTCACAAATTTCAAACGCTGCTGTTTTTTGCCCTTCAATTCGATAAGGGTTCACTGAGTTTACTAATGTAATTGGCTCTTCTGCAGCAATGTTTCTTACAGCCTTAAGTGCATCATCAAAATTTCCTTCTATTGAAATGATTTCAGCTCCATAAGCGACTGCTTGCGCTAACTTTCCATGCGCAATCTTTCCTTCCGGGATTACGATAATACATTTCATTCCGAGGCGTGCCGCATATGCTGCAGCCGCTGCCGATGTATTACCTGTTGATGCACAAATGATTGCCTCAGAACCTTCTTCTTTCGCTTTAGCAACCGCCATTACCATACCACGATCTTTAAAAGAACCTGTTGGATTCGCTCCTTCATACTTACCATATAAGTGAATCCCTAATTGTTTTGATATATTTAATAATGGAATTAGAGGCGTATTCCCTTCCATTAAACTGACATCAGGTGTGTTTTCATTTACTGGTAAATAAGCAGCATACTGTTTTAATAGTCCTTTATACATATTGTTTTTCCTCCTCAATAATGTAATAACTGTTTATTTCACTTGCGACAGCTTCTATTGCTCCTAAAACTTTTTCGAATTGATATTTTGAAGTTTGATGTGTCACAACAACGACTTCTGCAAGCTCACGATTCAAAGGTAATTGAATCACTTCTTTTAAACTTACAGAATAATTAACGAAACATTCTGTTACTTTTTGCAACATCCCTGGCTCATCTTGTAATGAAATACGTAAGAAGTATTTCGAAACAACTTCTTCATCTCCTTGTAATTCATACGGCACTGGTTCTTTTAACGCACTTTTATTTTTCGGAACTTGATTCATATTTTTAACAATCGAAATAATATCACTTACTACAGCAGAGCCAGTCGGTAACTTCCCAGCTCCAGGTCCGTAAAACATCACTTCCCCTACTGCTTGACCGTGAACATACACTGCATTAAATTCATTATTTACATTTGATAACGGATGACGGCTTGGTAAAAGAGTCGGTTCTACACTTAAATGAATAGCTGCTCCTTGTTTCTCCGCTTTACCAATTAGTTTCATAGTAAATCCTAACTTTTCAGCCATTTGTAAATCTTCTTTTGCAACCTTTCGAATCCCTCTCACTTGCACATCATCTAATGAAACATTCATCGAAAACCCTAAATTCGCAAGGATCGCTACCTTTCTCGCCGCATCTAGTCCATCTACATCTGCTGTCGGATCTGATTCTGCGAATCCTAATTTTTGTGCTTCCTGTAAAGCCTCTTCATACGACCATCCATTTTGACTCATCTTTGTTAACATGTAATTTGTTGTTCCATTTACAATTCCCATTATTTTTTCAATTTGATCTGAAGCTAATCCGTCTGTTAATCCTCTTAACACTGGAATACCACCCGCTACACTTGCCTCATAACATAGATCACAATCATTTACGTTCGCTAATTGAAGAAGTTCCGCACCGTATACAGCCATTAAATCTTTATTTGCTGTTACGACATGCTTCTTATTTCGTAAAGCCTTCACAATATGCTGTTTTGCTTCTTCAATTCCGCCCATTACCTCTACTACAATATCAATATTTGAATCATTTAGAACTTCATCTGCATGACTTGTTACTGCAATTCCATCAATACAAACATCGCGTTCTTTTTCCAAATCACGTACAACGACTGTTTTTACTTTCACTTCGTATCCTGTATCAAGTGCGATTTTTTTATAATGTTCTTTCAAAATGTGGACAACACCACTTCCGACTGTACCTAATCCTAACACCCCAACATTAATAACGTTATGCATCTTCTAATCTCCTCCTACAATTTTATTTTTTATCTCTATCAATCACCTTGTTCTGCTTTTTAATCATGCAGGTGGTGGTTATTTCCGTACGTACGAATCGTTTCATGTTACAGCACCTCCTTTCAAAGTAATAAAGTGAAACTTTAATCAGTGGAGATTTTGTCCATTCCTCACTGATTATTAGTTGAACCAATCGGGCTTTTACGGACAGTTGATCTCCCATCTAACTCCCTCGCATCTGCCAAATTTTGAGATGGGAGTCTTACTGACCGTTAATGCGGGATAAAAAAACACACTCATCCCTAGGAAAGGGACGAATGTGTTTTCGTGGTTCCACCCTTGTTCCAATCTAGACGTATCTCCTCCTAGATTGCTCAAGTTCAGATAACGGCTGATACCGTCAATAATTACTAGATTACTCGTTCACTATTGAAGTTCAAAGGTGGTAAAATCATTTCTCGTGTTAGGAAGCTCACACCCTTGGCTTCCCTCTCTGTAAACCGTAAAAATGATTTCGTGTCCTTATCGTTACTTTTTCGTTCATGTTTATTTGTTAACTCATTATACTCGCATAAAAAACAAAATCAATACAATTTTTTAATTATTTCAAATTTTCTATCTCTAAGGCCGTAAAAAAACACACTCATCCCTAGGAAAGGGACGAATGTGTTTTCGTGGTTCCACCCTTGTTCCAATCTAGACGTATTTCCTTCTAGATTGCTCAAGTTCAGATAACGGCTGATACCGTCAATAATTACTAGATTACTCGTTCACTATTGAAGTTCAAAG
>NZ_JAAMNK010000003.1:197914-279120 GCF_011066025.1 Bacillus sp. EKM202B
GTGGTAAAATCATTTCTCGTGTTAGGAAGCTCACACCCTTGACTTCCCTCTCTGTAAACCGTAAAAATGATTTCGTGTCCTTGTCATTACTTTTTCGTTCATGTCTATTTGTTAACTTATTATAGTTATCAAATTTTTAAAAAGCAAGCCTATTTTTATTAACTATTTTCAAGATCATTTTTTATTATATTTCACAATAATATTTTATACCGGCCAATCTATTTACCTATTTCGTAATTTCCCAACTTGTAAATTAATGTTTCACATAAAAGTATTCCATTCTAAAACGAGTAGATCTCTTCCTTTTAAAACTATACTAATAAAGGATTTTTAATACAATCTTTTCGTATAACTTTCTTCTAAAGAACGTGCAACATCTTCTTCTGAAGTATTCACTTTCGCATGCTCCAACAACATTTTTGCTGCTGAAGGTAACCCTTTTTTATTTAACCAAGATTCTGGATCCCACATCTTAGAACGAATAAAAGCTTTTGCACAATGAATGTAGCATTCTTCTATTTCAACAACAATTCCAAGTAACGGATTACGTCCATTCGCCTGCATCTCTTTCAAAATTTCTTCATCGTTTGTAATATATGCTTTACCGTTTATTCGGAGTGTTTCCCCAAGACCAGGAATAAGAAAGATTAACCCTACGTGCGAATTTGAAATAATATTTAAAATGGAGTCTATACGACGATTGCCCGGCCTTTCCGGAATGATAATTTTATTTTTATTCAATACATATACAAATCCAGGTGCATCCCCTCTTGGCGAAGCATCACACTCTCCTAATTTATTTGCAGTAGATAATACTAGAAAAGGAGATTTAGACAGAAAATCTACACAATGATGATCAAGTGATGAAATAACTTTTTTCAAAGCTCGCTCACTTGGTTGCCCCAATATTTGTCGTAATTCTTCCTCTGTTGAAATAATCGATTTTATTTCCTTACTTTCTATCCCCATTTACAACCACCCTTTTTTTCTTTATTTTCCCAAAATTCAATACAAATATTGTATAATAAAATTTGCAGAAAGGGGAATTAAAATGACAGAGTGGTTAACGATATTTGATTCTGAAAAAAATACACTTGGAAAGAAATTACGTGATGAAGTGCATCGTGACGGTGATTGGCACGAAACATTCCATTGCTGGTTTATAGAAAAAGATGATGAAGATATGTTCTTATATTTCCAATTACGCTCTAAAAATAAAAAAGAAGCTCCGGGTATATGGGATATTACTTCAGCTGGACATATTATGCATGATGAAGATGTACAAATTGGCGGCCTTCGTGAAATCGAAGAAGAATTGGGGCTTTCCTTTCAAACGACTGATTTAACATACAAAGGAATCTATAAAATAGATTATGAAATTTCAAATCTTACTGATCGTGAGTTTTGTCATATGTATTTTCACAACGTAATAAAGCCTCTTCCATTTGCACCAGGTGATGAAGTAGACGATGTGATGAAAGTACGTGCAACTGCTTTTCTACAACTATTAAAAAGAGAGATTTCATCTTTTTCGGCTATTTCTGTTTTAAACAATAAACCAATTACAATAACATTTGAAGATATTTATCCGTATGATCTTACATACTATGAATTTGTTATAGAGCAAGGAAAAGAATTCTTAAAAAATAATAGTTTATAAATAAAATAGGACTCCTAGCATAATATTGCGCAGAGTCCTATTTTTTTACTATTGTTCAAGTATCTTTAATCTATTCTCTACTTGTATAAATAAACGAATGATTAATAACAGCATAACCACCATAATCGCTATTATTGTATGTGGATATCTAAACAGTATACTAATAACACTTCCAATTAATATCATGATGAATCCGTTTTTCTTCATCACTTCTGCACTATACTTGTTACCTGCATCCCATAACTTCTTATTTTTCATAGACCGTTTCGTACGATAACCATATGCTGCGTTAATATCTGTCGGTGGATTTTTTTGAAGAATACGTGCGGCAAGTATAAATATAATACCGATCAACATGCTTATTCCTATGTTTACTAGTGCATACAACAATTATATCCACCCCCTAATTTATACCTTCATTATACTATATAATCATCCATGTTCCAATTATTAACATTTTCATTTTCTCTCTTTAGATGTCTGGAACATACTTGGAAGTGTTACAAAGCGTGCTCCTTTCGTTTTCAACTGTGGAATGATTTTGTCTAGCGCATCTACAGATCCTTGCAAATGTCCACCTGGAGTTGAATGCTGAAGTATGACACTACCTGGAAATGAATTCCCTAACACATTATTTGTAATTGTATCAGCACTTACCCCTTTCCAATCAACTGTATCGACACTCCACTGTACAATCATAAATTTTTGCTCTGTTGCCCACTTCAATTGATTTTCAAGTATTTCACCGTACGGCGGACGTATAAACTTCGGTGCATAACCAGCTAACCGATTTAATATTTCTTCCGTTTTTATAATTTGATTATGGTACTCAACCTCATTTACTTTCGCTAAATTTGGATGACTATACGTATGATTACCAATTACATGCCCTTCATTTGCAATACGCTTTACTACGTTCGGAAACTTTTCTGCATTTTCACCGAGCAAGAAAAAAGTAGCTTTCACATTATGTTGTTTTAACTTATCTAAAATTTTTGGCGTAAATACTAAATCTGGTCCATCATCAAATGTAAGAGCTACTTCCGCTTTATTGTATGGTCCTGAAAATGCATACGCATATTTTTCGACCCATGAAAATGGTGTCCATGATCCACGATCCGCTTCTTTCATTTGTGCTTCATAATTTTGAGGAACATGTAATGCGTATGGTAGCGCATTTACATAGTCTCCATAATAAAATGAATGATATGGCATATAAGCGTACGAAATATTACGTTCTAGCCCTAAAGGAAATGGAACGAACATTTCTGGTGAATAAAAATAATACATGATAAAAACCTCCCTAAAATTTCATATGTGTTTCATCTGTACTTTGTTAGAGAAATTCTGATTCCTGAACAAAAATAAGACTGTCCGTAATTAGGACAGTCTTACTGATTTATATACTTAATAAATTACTTTACTATCTTTCGGTAATTTTCTTACATGCTTTAAATAACTCGTCACTTTGTCATCATCATCTTGCGGATATTGATATTCATAAGTGTTAGCAATTTCGTTCGCAACTTTCCTAAATAAATCACCCATTATGAAAAATGAATCCCAAATATTTTCATACTCTGCATTTGAAAATGTCCTTTTAAACTGCTCCCAGACATTTTTTTCAACATATTGTTCGAAATACTTCCCAAACTTCCCAGCATTAGCTGTAAACTTTGTTTTCATACCAATATGCCACTCTAGCATTACAACCAACATATCTCGCATTGGGCCTTCAAGCATTCCTTTCGCATAAGAAAGCTCCTCGCGCCATAACCCTTTTCCTACATTTGTACTACACCACCAAAATTCATTACAGCAATCTAAAAACTCTTTTTCCGTAGGCTTTTTTACTAAGTAATCTTTATCGCTTGCTGGTGGGAATTCTCCCAGACAATTATCTTTATCAAGAAGCAGTTTACTTAAACTATCTTTTCCAACGAACTTTTTTATTAACTCAACTGGAACTAGTGTTAAATCAATCCGATTCCCATCCATGAACTGCATTAAATACGGAAACTTCCCGTCTTCATCTGCTGGAATTAATGACATTTCTTCCGGCATTTGTACAATCATTATTTCTCCAAATCTATGAATCCAATTATGATTAGATATAAAAGATTGTATATCATTCACAACATACATAATATCATAATCTTGAAAACAATCTTTTTTCACATTTGGATTTACACGCGATCCATTCATGATGACAGCTCGAATTCTTTCATCCTCTTTTGCTGTATTTATAATTAAGTCTAGCATTTCTTTTTCAGTTCTCATCTACTTACTAACCTCCAATTTTTTAATATAAAATATAGTGTTATGTATATAGGAGGCCCACGCGCTAACTGTATTGTACACGATACACGTTATAATTTTTCAAACCTCTTTTTCATTCTATTTATCCCCTTACATCATTTTTTTACGACTGCCATTACAAATCCATCATATCCTTTACTTCCGACAGTTTGAAGCGCTGTAGCACTTACATGCGGCTCTGCAGCTATCAATTCATAGAAACGACGTATCCCTTGTACACGAGGATCACTGCTAGTATTGTCAATAACTTCTCCTTCACGTACTACGTTATCCCCAATAATTACGGTACCAGGGCGTGATAGTTTCAGTGCCCATTCAAAAATAAGTCGGATTATTTTGTTTATCAGCATCTATGAAAATAAAGTGAAACTTTAATCAGTGGGGGGTGTTCATCCCCACTGATTATTAGTTGAACCAATCGGGCGTTTACGGGCAGTTGATCTCCCACCTAACTTCTTTGCTCTAGCCTACCTTTGAGGTGGGAGTCTTACTGCCCGTTAATGCGGGATAAAATCAAAAGGTTCATACTGCTCATTTTTTATTTGTTGTAAAGAATCTAACGCTAATCCTGTTCGTATTTCAATTTTATCATTCAAATTAGCACGTTCAATATTGCTACGTGCAATTTCTGCATGTTTTTCATTTGCTTCCAATGTAACAACTTGTCCTCCAGATGGTAAGCCCCTTGCAATCCATATCGTGCTATATCCGCCTAGAGTACCAATTTCCAAAATGTTTCGAGCTCCTTGAATTTGTACTAATAGTTGCAAAAACTTCCCTTGCGTTGGCGATACATCATGTGCCGGTAAATTAGCTGCAGCGTTTGCTTGAAGGACCCTTTCTAATGTAGAATCTTTCGGTATTAATACATCACTCATATATTGATCAACAGCCGACCATTTCTCAATCGTACTCATGTATATACCATCCCCTTAAAGTTTTTTTATGCTTTTCTACCATTCACACTTGATTATACCGAAAATTCCGTTTTATATACAAAAAATAAAGAAGGAACACCCACTCCATTACAGAATAGATGTCCCTTCTTTGTTAATACATGTAGCCCTTACGGATTAGTAGACCAAAGTCCTGCTGATTTAATAAATGTACGTTTATTTAATTTCAGCTGTGCTACGATAAACTCTGCAATATCTTCTGCTTGCATTACTTTATCAGGATTTCCATCAGTTAACCCTAAATCTACAGCCATATCAGTTGCTACTGTACTTGGAGTTAAAGCCGTTACACGAATGTTATGTTTACGAACTTCCATCGCTAACGATTCTGTTAAGCCAAGAACACCAAATTTAGAAGCACTATATGCACTTGTTACAGGCGCGCCTTTTTGTCCTGCTGTAGATGAAATATTAATAATATCACCAGATTGTTGTTCAATCATGCTTGGTAAAGCGGCACGAGTTGCATAGTATACACCCATTAAGTTTACTTGAATGATTTTTTCCCAATCAGCAACGTCTAATTCTAAAAACTTACCAAATTTAGAAATACCAGCGTTATTAATTAAAATATCGATAGACCCTAAACCGTTTTTTAACGTTTCAATTGCAGTCGTTACCTCTTCATACGAAGATACATCAGCAGTCGCAATAACAGCTTTTACGCCTTCTGCTTCCACTTCTTTCGCTACAGCTTTTAAGTTTTCTTCTGAACGAGCTAAAAGACCTACATTTACGCCTTCTTTCGCTAATGCGATCGCTACAGCACGACCAATACCTCTACCTGCTCCTGTAATTAAAGCATTTTTACCTTGTAATAATTCTGCCAAGTATAACACTCCTTAATCTTCTCTGTTGTTTATCATATTAAAAGTGTATCTATGTTTATGTAAAAAGGCAATGATGCACTTTCATGTGCGTAGGTTACTTGTAGGTAACCATAGTAGCTATATATGCCTTTTTAAAGAAAAATAGTGTTAGAAATCTTTCCACCTAACACTACTTTTCTTCATATTTAGGAATACACACAATAAATTCTGTACCATTTCCTTCCTCACTCTCGACTTTTATTTCTCCTTCATGAAGATCAAGTACTTTTTTTACAATAGCTAAACCTAAGCCACTTCCTCCATAGGCACGATTTCGTGAAGAATCCGCTTTATAAAAACGCTCAAAAATATGTTGTTTCTGTTCTTCTGATATACCAATTCCTGAATCACAGATACGCACTTCCACTACTGTCTCATGTTCCTTTAACTGAATAGTGATCGTACCACCGCTTGGAGTAAATTTAATGCTATTATGAATTAAATTAATCCACACTTGACTCATACTTTCTTGGTCTGCAGTTACATGGACTTTCTCTAAATCAAGATCTAATTCAATTTCTTTTTCAGCCCAGAGTGGTTCACTATTTAATACAATTTGCTTTAACTGTTGATCTAATCGATAGCTCACTCTTTCTGGTGTATACTCTTCGGATTCTAAAAGAGTTAGCTTCAATAAGTTTTGACTTAGTTTAGATAATCTCGTTGTTTCAGTTTCAATAATGGTAAGATAATGCTTTCTTTTTTCCTCAGAAAGATTATCATCTTGTAGTGCTCTAGCAAATCCTTTTATAGAAGTTAATGGTGACTGTATTTCATGAGAAACATTTGATACAAACTCTTGTCTCATTTTCTCCATCGTATTCAGTTCATCTGTCATATCATTTATACTTTTTACGAGCACGCCAATTTCTCCATCATACTTTTCTTCATTTCGTATTTTTACGGAGAAGTCTCCTTTTGCAATTTTTTGTATCGGTTCAATAATAGTCCAAATCATTGCCTCTCGTTTTGGCCTCATTAATATTCCAATTAATGTCCAAATAAGAATAATAAATACAAAACCGACCATATCACTAATTAGAAAGGCAACAAACGGCGATACATTTACGTCAAAAGCATTCAATAAACTAGTTGCTACATAAAATGCGATAGACCAAATGATAGTAAGAAAAGTAAAGAGAGCTAATACCGCTCCAAATACTTTCAGCATCTTCAACTTACTCATTCGTTTTCTTTTTCTCATTTACTTACCTCTAAGCGATACCCTAAACCTCTTATTGTTTTAATACTAAATTTCGACTTCTCTTCTTGAAACTTCTCACGTAACCGATTAATATGAACGTCTAGTGTACGTTCATTCCCTTCAAAATCATATCCCCATATTTCTTCAATCAATTGCTCTCTCGAACAAGTTCTTCCCGCCTTAGATCCTAATGTAAAAAGTAACTCGAATTCTTTTAGCGGTAACGTAACCGTTTGTTCCCCCAGTGTCACTTCAAACGTTTTACGGTTTAACAGTACATTTCCAACTTGAATCGATTGCGATACTGTAATTTGGTAACGTTTCAGTAACGCCTTTACTCTCACTACTAATTCTATAGGATCAAATGGTTTTACGAGATAATCATCTGTCCCAAGGTGAAATCCTTTTACTTTTTGTGATGTTTCTCCTTTGGCAGTTAGCATCAGAACCGGGATATCATAGTATTTTCTTAATTCAAAACATACATCAAATCCATCCATATTTGGCATCATGATATCAAGAATAACCATATCGACTTTTACTTCGTCCATTTTCCTAAGTGCATCTATGCCATCAATTGCCTCATATGTTTGAAAGCCTTCCCGCTCTAAAAAAACAGAAACGAGTTCTCTAATATGTGGATCGTCGTCTACTATTAAAATTTTAGGTATCAAAGGAACCATTTCCTTTCTACTAAGCATCTTTTATATTTTTTTAAAATGAATAATCAGCGGAGTACAACCTCCACTGATTATTCATTTTATAATGCACCCTCTTTAATTTTCAATTGTTGCGTTGCAAACTCACGATACATGTCATGTGTACGTAATAATTCATCGTGCGTACCGCTTCCTGTAAGGTTCCCTTTTTCAATAAAGATAATTTTATCCGCATCTACAACCGTAGAAAGCCTATGTGCAATAACTAAAGTTGTTCTGCCTTTCATTAAGTTATTTAATGCCTTTTGAACGACAGACTCGGATTTACTATCTAGACTTGAAGTTGCTTCATCTAACATAAGAATTTGCGGATTTCGAAGTAATGCTCGGGCAATCGCAATTCGCTGTCTTTGTCCTCCAGAAAGCTTCACACCGCGCTCTCCAACTTCTGTTGCATATCCATTTGGTAAATCATGAATAAATGCATCAACATATGCCATAGCTGCTACTTTTTCAATTTCTGCATCCGTCACTTCGCCCTCAACACCGTAACAAATATTATCACGAATCGTTCCATCGATTAACGGACTATCTTGTGATACATAACCAATTTGACGTCGCCATGACTGCAATGAATAGCTCGTAATTGATTCTTTTCCTAATTTAATAGCACCACCAGTTGGCTCATAAAAACGTTCTAATAATGAAAATAAAGTTGTTTTTCCGCTACCACTTGGACCTACAATCGCTGTTACTTTTCCAGATTCAATTGTGAAATCAATATTGTTCAATACTTTCTCATCTTCGTTATACTCAAAATGTACATTTTCAAGAACTATCGACTGCTTAGCATTCGAAACCTTCACACCAGTTTCATGATCTTCTACTTCATATTCTAAAATCGCATTAATTCTTTCCGTTGCACCAATTGCCTTTTGGAATTGTGTAAAGAACATAGATAACTGGCTCATTGGCATAATAATTTGAACTAAATATAAAATAAATGCTACAAGTTCACCTGTTGTTAATGCACCACTAGAAACTCGCATTCCACCATAGCCTACGATAATAACAAGCAGTGCCATTAAAACAAACGACATAACTGGTGAAATTAATGCTTGCACTTTTCCTTCTTTTAAACCAAATTGCAATAACTTTTGTATCCCTGTATTACCTGTCTCATATTCTCTTTTTTCTGTATTTGAAGATTTCACTAAACGAATTTCTGATAACACCTGTGTTAACACACTTGTAAAAGATGCTGTTTCATCTTGAAGCGCTTTTGAAATCTTATACATTTTTCGTCCAAGAGGAACTAAAATTAATACAGACAACGGAATAACCGTTAAGAGTAAAGCTGTCATTTTCCAATCTAAAACAAATAATACAATTAATGATCCAACAATTGAAATACCGCCTGTTAATAAATTTGACAAGTGCTCAGAAATTAATGTTTTCACAACACCTGTATCATTTGTCATACGGCTAATCGTATCGCCTGTTCTATTTTGATCATAATAAGATACTGGTAAAACAAGCACCTTTTTCCACAAACGTTCTCTCAGTCCAGCTACAATCTTCTGCCCAATATAATTTAGTAAATAAATAGACAATCCTGCAGCAATGGTTTGCATGACAAAGAAGGCAACTAGCCCAACAATTTGTCCTGTACTAATTGACGAAAGCGAAAAATTATCTACTAATCCTTTTGTTAACATCGGAATAAATAAACTCGCTCCTGTAGAAAGCAAACTCATTAACAATGCAAAAACAAGAATCCCTTTCGGAGGATTTGTATCTCGAATAAGGCGTAAAAACTGCCTCCAACTTCCTTTTTTCTTCATTTCATTTCTAACTTCCATTCCTGTTCATCTCCTCGTGTTAAGCCAAACTGCTCTTTCTAAAACTAGAATACAGTACAAATGTAAACTGAATGTAAACACACTTTTTCTATTTTTACAAAATATACATAAAAACTCATCTTTACAACAGATATAAACATCTGATATTATTACCTGGTACTTAATATTATTGTATGTGAATTATAGATAACTAATTTAAAATACTATATAAATCTCCAGTTATTGAAAGGAGTATCCTTTTTGCAAACAAATATACATTCTGAAAAGGAAACAATCATTTTTATTCACGGCTTAGTTGGCAATCGTCGTGCCTTCAAAAAAGAGCATAAACGATTTTCTGCCTCCTACAACATTATAACTTATGACTTATTAGGTCACGGCGACGATAAAGGAGAAGCTATTGAATTTTCATTACAGCGCCTCGTAGATCAATTATTGAAATTATATGAAAAAGAAGGTATTACAGAGGCTCATATTTGCGCTTTAAGCTATGGCTGTTATATCTCCACTATTTTTGCACAAATGCACCCGGAAAAGGTATTAAGCATTTGTCATATTGGTGGACATTATAATAATCCATCCCTTTTATATAACGTATTTCAAAAATTTTGGGAGAAGCGAGGAGACGAATACTCTAAATGGCTCTCTCAATACGCAAATACTATTTTTCCAAGCGGCATATTAAAAGCGAATCCGTTCGCAGTCATTTCAAGAAATATTTACTACCGTTTCGGATTACAATTACATTCATCCATAATTGCCCAATCATTACGACACCGGTTAGAATTCGATTTAAAATCTAAATTAAAATCACTTCCCCACCCTATATTATGGGTAATGGGTGAACAAGATCATCTCTATAAATCTTGCCTATTTGATTTAAAATCTATTCTGCCAAACGTTCTATATAAGGAAATACCTTTAGCAGGACATGCTGCAAACTTATTTCGTCCTAACTATTTTCATGACTTATATGATCGATTTTTAAATGGAAAGTTAAAATAAAAACTACTAAACTTCCAATTTATTCAACTATAAAAAGGCTTCCCAAGTTTCCTTGGAAAGCCTTTTCTCTATACGAAAAGTATAAAATACTTTTTCTTAGTATGCTTTTGTGTAACCTAAAATGTGCTTGCTCCAGTAAGAGTTGCTTACAGAACTAATACGTACACCAGTTGCATCAGTTTCTGCACTAATGAACTGACCGTTTCCTAAGTAAACACCCATGTGAGAAGGACCTGATTTATAAGTATTTTGGAAGTATACTAAATCACCTGGTTGTGGATTACTAGTTTTTGTTTTAGAGCTCCAGTATCCAGCAACTGTTTGACGAGCGCCTTTATGACCAGTTTGATTTAATACGTAGTGAATGAATCCACTGCAGTCAAAACCAGCAGGTGTTGTACCAGCAGTTCTGTATGGTGAACCATTTAAAGATCTAGCGAATCCAGCGATTGAAGACGTATCTCCACCTGTAGGTGCTGTTGGTTTTTGTACTTGGTTAGAACCTTGGTTAGAACCTTGGTTACCACCAGTCACTCCACCTTTTACAAACTTAACATAGTCTGCACTTACGTAACCTGTGCGGCCATTATGGTTAATCTTGTACCAACCATTTTCTGCGCCAGTAACGTTTAATACTTTACCGTTTGTTACCCCACCAATTACAGCATTGTATGTAGCTGGGCCTGTACGTACTTTTAAAGCACCAGTGTTAACAACATAAGAACCACCAGTTTGAACTGTAGTAGTATTGTTGTTGTTTGTAGTTGGTTTTTGTGTTTCGTTAGATACAGCAGAACCACCTTTTGTTACGAAGTCTTTGCTTACGTATCCAGTTCCACCGTTGAAGTTGATTTTAAACCAATCTTGTACTTCACCTACAACTTGTACTGTTTTCCCTTTATTTACAGAACCTAATACTGTATGAGAAGTACTTGGGCCTGTACGTACGTTAAGTGAAGAAACGTTTACTGTGTAAGTACCTGTTCCTTGTTGAACAGTTGTTCCTTTGTTACCACCAGTTGTTACGAAGTCACCACTTACATAACCTGTTTGGCCGTTTACACTTACTTTGAACCAACCGTTTTCTTGTCCAATTACTTGTAGTACTTGACCTTGTTTTACTTTAGAAATAACGTTATGTCCTGTACCAGCACCTGAACGAACATTTAATACATCAGCAGTTACTGTGTATTTTAATTCAGAAGTTGTTTCTACTTTTTTTGTTTCAGTTACAGTCGTTTGAGTTCGTGTTTGAGTTTGTCCATTAATTTCTTTTAGCGCTTCGTTCGAAACTTGTGCATGAGCAGAATCCATACCTGGAACTGCAACACCTGCTACTGAAGCTGCTGCTAAACCTGCAATTACTTTTTTCATAAGTTGTCTTTACTTCCTTTCCCTACTATCCTCTTAAAAAAACATATAAACTTAATACTTTACAATATTATCAAAGTAAAATATTCATCAAGTTCCATTTTTTAACAAGAGTTTTATTTTTCACACGTATTTCATTTTAAATGCATGAAGTGAATTCCGTGTGAACTTCATGTGAACTTTATCATTAAACATAGTAATTTTGCAACGATTTTCTTCAAATTTCTTATGTATCGCATGAAAATCCGACATTCCATTCATTATCTCAATATAGAATACTTATTTTCTATCCAATAAAAAAATTTATTAACGAATACAAAACAAACTATGTGTTTTCTTGATAAAATGAATTACATGAAGCGTACTCTTATCATGGCAAAAATTACTTAATTAATCAATAGTATAATATTTTCAGAAAACTAATTTCCTATACGATCTATGTTTTTTAAATAATTTGACGAATTGTAAGATTTAGTTCTCAAAACCTCATTCTATGTTAAAGAAAATACACACTCCATTGACTATTTATTTTTTACTAACTATGGAATTTTTGAAATATTTCCGTTATTATTTATATAATCATATAATATGAAACTCTTATCAACAAAGAGATGTGCAATAGGAATTTAAGGACTGCCGACTTCCACCATTCCAAATTGTAGTCTTACTAGTAATGAACAAGGAGGTGCATTTGTGAAAAACATAATAGACGATCACATAAACAAAAATATAGAATTATACTACGCCTCTTTTCAGTTCGTTTCATTTATAACATTACAAAAAATATCAACTATTGAAACACGTAAAAAAGAATTGAAAAATCAGATGAAAAATTGCCAACAAAAAAATCCTTACTACTTATAAAGTGAAACTTTATAAGTAGTAAGAATTTTTTGCATCTCCCACTAATTATTATCCTTCACCAATCGGGCGTTTGCGGGCCGTTAATGCGGGATAATAAAAGGTGAACAGGTCGTATCCCTGTTCACCTTTTATTATTTCTACCTTATTTATAAATTTTCACACGATTTTCTAATGGTTGGAACTTTTTTTCGCCAGCAAGTACTACTGGTTTACCAAATGGCATTTGCGCAGTGAGTTTCCAGTTTTCTGGAACATCCCATTCTTTTCTTACTTTTTCATCAATTAATGGATTATAATGTTGCAATGTAGCACCAAATCCTTCAATTTCTAAAGCTGTCCAAATTGCAAATTGTAACATCCCTGAGGATTGCTGTGACCAAGTTGGAAAGTTCTCTTTATATAGTGCAAATTTTTCTTGAAGCCCTTCCACTACTTCACTGTCTTCAAAGTATAAAACCGTTCCATAACCACTTTTAAATGCATTCATTTTTTCTTCTGTAGGTGCAAAGTTATTTTCAGGTACAATTTTCCGTAATGTTTCTTTCGTAAGATCCCATAATTTATCATGTTGTTCTCCTAACAAAACAACAACACGAGCACTTTGAGAATTAAAAGCTGAAGGTGTATGTTTTACAGCATGATAAATCACTTCTTGAATTTTCTCATCAGAAACTACTTGCTCTTTACTAATTGCATAAATAGATCTTCTGTCTTCAATTGCTGAGTAAAAATCTTTTGCCATCATAATTCCCTCCAATTTTCAATTGAGGCTATTTCATATGTATACATCATACAACGCCCCTTCAAACTTATTATTAATAAGTTTATAACTTTATACTATCAACAAACATTGATAAACTCAAATAATAACTCTCACATTTTTTACCTTTTTACTTCCCGTGTTTTAAATAAAAAAGCAGTTTATCGTTACTAAAAATAAGTAACAATAAACTGCCTTCCTCATGTAATGTTCTAACTTAGCATTTTACTTAATTAACTAATCCAAATGTATATGACATTAACTTATTCGTCTCTGTAAAACGTTTTGTTTTACTGGAAGTCCCCATGACTACTGTAATAATTCGAGTATCTCCTTGTTTTGCAGTACCTGTAAAACAGTACCCTGCACTATCTGTAAATCCTGTTTTTAATCCGTCTATTCCTTCTATATATAAACTTTTATTATTTTTGTTTAGCATGTCATTTGTACTGATAACATTAATATTATTAAATGCTAACTGACTTTGACGTAAGTGAGTCACTTCTAATATCTCCGGATAATCTTTTATAAGATGATACGCCAGTTTTGCTACATCGGCAGCTGTCATCTTAGTCTCACTTCCATCAGGCTCTTGTAGCCCTGATGCATTTGCGAATTTAGCATGTTCCGACATTTCTAACTGTTTCGCTTTTGCATTCATAAGTTGAACGAAATCTTTCTCCGTCTTTGCCATATGTTCTGCTAACGCCACCGCCGAATTATTTGCCGATTCAATCATTAATGCATGGTACAAGTCTTTCACAGTCAATGTGTCATTCACTTGGACTGGGATTCTCGCACCCTCTGTTTGCGCTGCTTTCTCACTCATTTTCACCGGATCTTCCCAGCGAACTTTCCCATTATGTACACTCTCTAATAAAAGGTACGCTGTCATCATCTTAGACATACTAGCTGGCGCAAAAGCTTCATTTTCGTTATGTTGATAAATAACATCTCCATTACTCGCATCGATAATCATAGCTGCTTTTGCATCAACTTTTGGTGGGATGTACTTTGACGGAACTACTTTTTCAGTTAACCCAGTTTTAGGTAGCTCTGCCACTTGTAAAGGTGGTCCCTCTACATTTGTTGTACTCTTTTGAGTTCCTTGGAATAAGAACCAACATATCCCTAAAATAATGACTAATAGGATTGTTACTCTTCCCCATTTCAACCGATTCATTTCAAAACTCCTTTAGCAAACCTTTTATACACTCACAGTCAACCATAACAACAATTCCTGCATATCGTCAAGGTAAAAAGTATATTTATTCATATACAACAATTATTATTTCAATCTATTTATGTTACACTATGAATACTGAAATATAAGAATATTCAATGATAAATTCATAAACAAACTATTTAATAGAAAGGATTCATACAAATGATACTTCCAAAACCATTAAAATACGGCGATACTATTGGGATTTATTCGCCCTCTTCACCAGCAACCTACACTTCCCCAAAAAGGTTTGAACGAGCAAAATCTTACTTAAAACAGAAAGGGTTTCATATATTGGAAGGTTCACTTACAAATCAATATGATTATTATCGTTCTGGCAGCATACAAGAGCGTGCTGATGAACTAAATGATTTGATAAGAAATCCAAATATTTCTTGTATCATGTCAACAATTGGTGGGATGAATTCCAATTCATTATTACCTTATATCGATTATGATACTTTTCGAAATAACCCTAAAATAATGATTGGATATTCCGACGTATCAGCTTTATTACTAGGAATTTATGCAAAAACAGGAACTCCTACATTTTACGGTCCTGCACTCGTTCCTTCTTTTGGAGAATTTGAGCCTTTTGTAGATGACACATACAAATATTTTTCAGAAACATTACTAAACGATCAACCTCTTCCTTACAATATAAAGCAACCGTTATTTTGGTCAGATGAATTTATTAATTGGGAAGAAAAAATGAAAGAAAAAGAACTTAGACCAAATAATTGGATTTCTGTAACGAATGGACAAGCTACTGGGCGTATGATTGGCGGGAACTTAAATACAATACAAGGAATTTGGGGTAGTCCTTATATGCCACCTATTCAAGAAGGTGATATTCTATTTATTGAAGATAGCTCAAAAGATGCAGCTACTATTGAAAGAAGCTTTTCCTTACTTAAACTTAACGGAGTATTTGATAAAGTCTCTGGTATCATTCTTGGAAAACATGAGCAATTTGATGATTGCGGTACGAATCGAAAACCTTACGAAATACTATTAGAAGTACTACAAAATCAAAGAATCCCTTTTCTAGCTGACTTTGATTGTTGTCATACGCATCCAATGATCACTATGCCCATAGGTATTCCAATTAAGTTGGATGCGACCAATAAAACGATACATATTTTAGAAAAATGGACGGTCTAAGCACACTTATATTATAGGAAGAAAATATAATGAACTTACCGTTAGAAAACAATGAAAAGCTCCGTTTATGAAAAACGGAGCTTTTCATTATTGACCTAAATTTTGTATCTTATCTTTCAAATCTCGCACTTGATCCATCGTCTGCATAAGCTCAGAGTTTTTAAATTGCTCTACATCAATTTTCCCTTCCTCTACCTTCTTCATAGACGTATCAATTAATGTATTTAACTTTTCATTATATCCGACGATTTGTTGGTGAAGATCCTTCGCAACATCTGGTGGTGTTAATTCATTAAAAGCTGGTATATCTTGTTTAATTTCATTTAGCTTCGCTTCCAATTCTTTTCGGGCTTCTTTATCATTAACAGCCTTTTCCGCTAACGCTGGAGCTTCATTTGCAAATGCGCTTATTTCATTCACATAGTCTGTTGCCTTTTGAGCATAATCTAATGAGTTCTTTCCTTCCTCTACTATCGAACAACCTATTAAACCAATTGAAACTATCAATACTAATAAAGTTGATTTTATTTTCATTTTAGACTCCCTTCGTCTTTATAATTGTCTGTAAGCTTCCCTTCATAACTTCTAGCTTAATTGCTTATAACCTTTTTTCAAATAGCAATTTACCCACTTACATGCCCTATTATTGTTACAACATCAATTTCTATATGTACGCTAATAATATCTTCAATTATATCCATATATCCTTGTCCTATAGCTGTTCCATAGTGTAATGACAGCCCCTTCTTTTCATAAACTGACTTTGGCACTGTAAAAATAAATCTCCTCAAGTTTCTTTCATCAGCTGGTTCCATAATTAAAACAATCCCATCCTCATCAAACATATACACTCGCCCTCCAACTTTACATTCACTATGGCTCAGTATTGCCTTGGTCAACTAAATTTAAAACCTAAAAATACGATACACGCTGCTCTATAATTAAAATAAGAAGCATTCATTCTTTTTTTAAAGAATGAACGCTTCTTCAAAACGTTATTTTAAAGGTCCTTCCCCCCTGTAGATGGGGGATATCACTTCCCCTCAATACACATCTCTTGCCTATCATTTTCGGACAATATAGAGCATATCTGTTTCAGATAACCCAAATTTCTTAGCGCTTTTCATTCCTTGTTTTTCAGCTATGTTATACAGTTCCACCTTAAATCCTGCATTCATTAATCGTTGAATAAATCCTGATTGATTATAAATTCTTACATGATCTTCATGACCAAAAGCTAATTTTCTTAATTTCGGTGTTACAATTAATTCATTCTCTATAATAGAATCTACATTCATTACGATTGGCACTTGAATAATTCCCCATCCATTTGGCTTTAATATTCTATATAACTCTCGCATCGCTTTTTCATCATCGAAAACGCGTTCTAATACATGGTTACATAAAATCACATCAAATGTGTTATTTTCATATACAATTCTTGTAACATCTATTTCTTTCATTAACGGATCCTTCGGTTCAATATCTCCACATACATATGTAATGTTTTTATACTGACTAAACCATCCTCTTACCTTTGCTTCCGGTGCAATATGAAGTACAGTATCATTTCCACTTAATAAATCAGTTTCCATTTCAATATAAACACGATATAACCTTTCACGGTCCATCGAATCACATACCGGACAAATCCCCGTATCTTTATTCCACATCTCGAATTTATATTTTGGAAAATCGTAATGTGCTGGCCAAGGGGAAAATTTTGCAAATTGTTGATTGCAATATTGACAATAACATACTTCTTTCTCAAATATACGAGTAACTACCTTATTTAGTGCCTTCTCTATCTTTCCATTATCAATTTCATTTAATTGCCCACCTCTTACTGCATCTTTCATTATGAACACCGCATTTTCCAAACAATAAGTCAAGCACTCTTTATAATCTTGCTCATCATTTAAAAATCCACTATTATATGCATCTATTATTAATTCAATCCATTCCTCAATTGTCATGAATATAAACTGCTTTTGCTTTTGCTTTCGTCCACTATACTGTCTAAAATAACTAAGAGGTTCCTGTATATAAACGACTCTACCTTTCTTCATCATATCGAGCCATGTTGCAATGTCATGAATAGCAGAATAAGCTTTCCCCTTAAAACAACCAAACTCCCCTCCAAAAAACTTCCGATTAAACAGAACTGTTGTAGGTTCACCAACTACATTTTTCAAGTTTTTTAACATATAATTCCCTAATTCTTTCCCTTCAAAAAGTGTAGTTTCTTTGGCAATTTTCATATTCAATGTTGATGGTGGTAAAACCTCTCCATTCTCATCAATTAGTTCCCGATATGATGTCACAAACGAAATGTTTTCTATTCTAAAAAAACAATTCATCATTCTTTTAATCTTTTCAGGATGAAATAAGTCATCATCTAATAAAAAGTTTATATACTCTCCAGTTGCAAGTTCTATACATTTATTAAAGTTCTCAGCTTCTAATGGGGTTTCACTTCTAACATATGTAATGCATTCATATTCACGTAAATATGGTTGGATCATCGCGTGAACTTCAACGTTCGTACTGTCTTCAGAAATTATTATTTCAATATTTTCATATGTTTGATTCAAAGCACTTTTGAGAGCTAATTCCAAATAATGAGGTTTATTGTAGGCAGGAATAAGTATGCTAACTTTCGGTAAATGAGAGTTATAATTCATATATTATTTTTTCTTTTCTATATTAATTTTCTTTAGCTTAATTTGTTGATAAAAATCTAATGTATATAATAGTGATGATGGAACTATTCTTCTTGCATAGTCTAGAAAATTAGTTATTGCTTTGTCTAACTCTGTTTCATTAGCTAAAAAACCATATTTTTCTCCAACTATAATACTATGTGAAAAATCTTCTAATCCATCCATAAGTTTATTAGATTCATTTAACTGTTGACCTGGATGTAATCGGAAGTAACTAAGTGTCTCCGCCATATATACTGCTTTTCCTTTACTTAATAAGGATAACCATGAGGCGATATCTACGTTGCATAGATACCTCCTTTTATCAAACATACCATACGGTTCTTTCAAATCATTTTTACGAAATAATACCGTTGTAGGTTCTCCTATATAATTCTTTTGATTTACAATTACCCTATTTGCTAATTCCACCCCATCTACTATTGTGTCATTTTCAAATAGACGTACTGTTGAATAAATATGTCTTAATTCGTTCTCTTCATCATCAATTACTTGGCGATGGGATGTTACGAGCTTAATTTCATGATTTAAATCATTGACATAATATTTCATCATTTTTTCAATTTTATTAACATGAAATATATCATCATCCATTAAAAAGTTAATATACTCGCCGTTCGCCTCATTACATAACATAAGTGCATTTTCAAATTGCCCTAGAGTTGAGCTATTTTTTATATAATTAATATTTGAATACTTACACAAATATTTTTGTAATACCTTTTCTGTTTCGTCATTCGTACTATCATCTCCAATAATAATTTCTATGTTAGGATATGTTTGTTCTAACACACTACATAATGCTTTTTCAAAGTAGTGAGGACGATTATAAGTAGGAATTAATACACTCACCAATGGCATTCGATCTATCGCCTCTTTACTTTTTTCAAAATGACCTCTCATCTTATTCCTCCACCTTTTCGCATATTATTTATATACGCGACACAAAATCACATGACTAAAACCGTATGGAACCTTTATACTTTTATGCAAGCGCGTAACAAAATATCCTACTTTTCACTCCTATATATACACATTCAATAATACAGACATTTGATTTACAGTTTTCCATTCATAATGACTACCATCCTAAAACAGTATTGAGCCAAATAAATCTATACGTTGAAATGAATATATATTTCTTAACAAAAAATAGCTACACCATAAGGTGCAGCTATTTTTACGATAAGTACTTAATCAAATTATATTCCTTTATCTAGCTCATAAAGCATACGATATCTCTCATTTTCTTTAAGTAATTGCTCATGACTTCCTTGCATTACAATTTGACCACGATCAAGGAATATAACTTCATCTACATGTTCAATTCCTACAAGATGATGCGTAATCCAAATGACTGTATTTTCTTCCGTTGCAGAAAACATTGTTTCTATTAAAGATAACTCTGTCTTTGGATCTAACCCGATAGTAGGTTCATCAAGTACAATAATCGGCGCTTCTTGCATAAGCGTTCTAGCAAAAGCAACCCTTTGTCTTTCTCCACCAGAAAATCTCTTCCCCATTTCATGCATTTTTGTTTGTAATCCATCTGGAAGAGAAGCGATATGCAAAGCTAATTGTGCTTTCTCTAAAGCGTTCCATATCTCTTCATCATTAGCCTCTGGTTTACCGATTCGCACATTGTTTCCAATTGTCGTATCGAACAAATGCGGTTTTTGATTTAATACGGAAATATATTTGGATAAAAGATTCGTATGCGCTTGTTCACCATTCAATAAAACTTGGCCATGTACCGGACTTAACGCCCCTGTTAACAATTTTAGTAAAGTAGATTTCCCTGTCCCACTTCTACCTAAAATGGCAATTTTCTTTCCTGCTTTTATTTGTAACGATATATCTTTTAATACAGTCTCGTTACTATCTGGATAACTATACGATATATGATTCAGTTCAATATCTACATGTTTTGGTGCACCGTAATCCTTATCTTCATGCAAATCCATTTCATCATGTAAAACACTATCACTTTCTACACGATTCAGACGATGAGCAGATTCTACATAAGATGGGATTCGATCGATGGCATCTGAAATCGGAATAAGCGCATTCGTTACAGATAAAGTCATTAATACGAAGGCCGCGATAACTGTAGGTGCAATCTGTTCACTTGCCGCTTCATTCCCAGTCCATATAATCATTGAAATAACTACAATACCTACTACTAAATGAATGAGACTGTCTCGAATATGATACCAGCGTTTCAATCTCTTCTCTGTTTTTAACAATCGATCATTTTGCTCTACATACTCATTAATAAATTCATCTTTTCGACCACTTGCCTGCCAATCCGATAATCCAAAGACTGCGTCTGTTAGTTGTTGATACAAACGGCTTCTTCCCTGCTTTAAAGTAACATGATGTCGCCTCATCAATAGTAATGATACGAATGGAAGAAGAAAAACGATAATAGCTAACATACAACCAGCAATCAGTGCAAATACGAAGTCAAATGTACCGATAACAAGTACGAAAATGCTATATACAACTAGTGCTAATATACTAGGGAATATTGTACGTAAATATAGGTTTTGTAAATGCTCTATATCTTCGGATAGTACGCCTAACACATCACCCGTTTGAAATCGCGAACGGAAAAATAACGCCTGTGGTTCTACTATTCTGTATAGTTTCGTTCTCATTCGTTCTAATATGCGTAGTACGACATCATGTCCCACTAAACGCTCTATATAATGGAAAACAGCTTGCCCTATACTAAACGCACGTGTTGCAACAATCGGAACATATACAGCCATTACATTTTCTGGTCTAAGAGCAGATTTAGAGATTAAATAACCTGAAATAAAAAGTAACATCGCACCTGAACTAACTCCAAGAAGCCCAAGGAAAATAGTTAAAGTCATTCTACCTTTATTTTGCTGTATATAAGGTTTAATCCAGTTACTCATTTCTCTCCCCTCTCTTCCCTATGAAAATGTAATGTCTCTTTCTTTAACAGTTCTTCATACGTTCCACTTTCTTTAATTTTCCCTTTATTTAAAATAAAAATATGATCCATTTGTTTCATCCAATGCAGACGATGTGTTGCAAGAAATACTAACTTGCCTTCAAACAGACGTAACATCGATTGCTTTATTTCAAATTCAGTTTCAATATCAAGATGCGCCGTAGGTTCATCTAATAAAATGATTGGTTTTTTACTTAAAAGTGCACGCGCCATAGCGACACGTTGTTCTTGTCCGCCACTAAGCATACGTCCACCTTCTCCAATTCTTTCATCCATCCCATTTGGAAGGGATGCAATGAGTGAGCTAAGCCCTACATCATGAATAACTTTCTTCATTTCTTCATCCGTTGTATTTGTCTCGTAGAAACAAATATTATCTTTTAATGAAAGTGGGAAGATATATGGTTGCTGTGGAATATAAGCAATATTTTTTTGCCAATCTTCACGAGTAGATCCGTCAATTCCCACACCATTTACTAACACTTTCCCACCGGACGGAGAGAGAAATCCTGCTAACACATCGATTAACGTTGATTTCCCTGCCCCACTTTCACCAATAATGCCTATAGCACCGTTACCTTGCCAAGCAAAGTCAATTCCCTCTATTATAGTCTTTTTAGATTCATCGTTATTTACTTTTACATCTTGTAATTTCAAGCTACTTGAAGAATTCCATACTATATCTACATTTGAATCTTTCTTTTCTATTTCTTTTTGTTGCTGTAGAATTCCCTCTATTTGTTCCATCGCAAGTTGGCCATCTAATGTAGCATGATAATTCGCTCCAACTTGCTTAATCGGTAGAAAATATTCCGGAGCTAAAATTAATATTGTAAGAGCAGGCAATAAAAGAATCGTTCCGTCTATTAAACGAATTCCTAAACCTACTGCCACAAACGCAATTGATAAACTTGTAAAGAAATCTAATGCAAAAGAAGAAAGAAAAGCAACTCGCAAAGTACGCATCGTTGCTTTTCTATATCTTTTACTAACCTTTTCAATCTTTCCTTCGTGCTGTTTACTTTTCCCTAAATACTTTAATGTTTCTAACCCTTTTAACGTATCTACAAAATGATTAGAAAGTACACGATATGTTTCATATTGACTATCAGCCATTTTCTGCGCTGCTAATCCTAAAAGAATCATAAATATGATTACAATAGGAATCGTTACAACTAAAATGATTCCAGACTTAATATCCAGCGTAAAAACATATAGTACAATTAATCCCGGAACGATACTACTTCTAATCATTTTAGGGATTGTCAATTCAATATATGTTTTAAATTTTTCAATCCCTTCAATCGATAAGGTAACCAGATGACCTGTTCCGACAGTTTGAACATATCTTGGTCCTAACGTGAAATATGCCTCTATTAATTGCTTTCTTAGCAACGATCCTGTTTTTTCAGCGAAACGTTCCACTAAAATTTGTGATATTCGAACCAACATGTGGCGCGCTGCAAACATGACCCCAAAATAAACAGTTTCATTCAACACAGATTGCACTGTTTCTCCATTAAATAAAAACGTAATAGCTCTCGCTAAAAACACTGTTTGCGCAATAATACTAAAAGCTTCTAAAATACTAATAATCGTTAACGCTACATATAACATACGGCTACCGGGGTAAGACGGAAGTCCTCTTTTTCTTTTCATTAGTACTCCAAATCGTTGTCTGACTTAACAGGTTGTCTAAATACATAATAACTCCATATTTGACTTCCGATAACGAAAGGCAAAATAGCAATCGCAAAGTAAGTCATAAGTTTTAATGCATAAGCTCCTGATGCTGCGTTGTAAATTGTCAAATCATTCATTGCTCCTAAAGAGCTAATCATAACACGTGGGAACATACCGATAAATACACTCGCACTTAGTAAAATGATTGTTAAACTCGTCATAAAGAAAGCCCAACCATCTCTTCTTCTTTTATTTAATAAAGTGGACGCTAATAGTGCTACAAAAGCTCCAATTGGTACCATAATCCATTCTGTACCATGGGCAGTGAAAATATCGGTTTTCCATAACCCTATACCAGCAAAAATAAGAAGTGTTATTAATGAAAATGGTGCAATTTTTATTGCAGCAATTCGTGCACGTTCTCTCAATTTACCCGTTGTACGTATTGTAAGGAATTGTAGTCCATGAACAATACATAGCAGAAGGAACATTACTCCTCCAAGTAACGCAAATGGATGAAGTAATTGCAAGAATCCACCTACAACATTTTTACTCTCATCGATAGGTACACCTACCATAAAGTTTGCAATCGCAACTCCCCAAAGGATCGGAGGTAGCATACTTCCAATAAACATACCCCAATCCCATGCACTCTTCCATTTATGATTATCTATTTTCGCCCGGAATTTAAAGGAAACACCTCTTAAAATTAAAGCAAGTAGCATAAATACAAAGGGAACATAAAAACCACTAAATAAAGTTGCATACCAGTGCGGAAATGCCGCAAACATAGCGCCACCAGCACAAACAAGCCATACTTCATTCGCGTGCCAGAACGGTCCTATTGTATTCAAGTAAACTCGTTTTTCAAAATCATTCTTTCCTAAAAACCTTGAAACCATTCCTACACCAAAATCGAAACCTTCCAGTACGAAGAATCCAACAAATAAGATTGCAATAACTAAAAACCACAACTCATTAAGAGATAACATACTCTTCCTCCTTATCAAATGGATCATGGCTTTGATAATCCTTTTTCGTTTTCTTATTCGTATGTCCCTTAATAGTACGAACAAATAAGTACACACAAATTCCACCCATAATTAAATACATTGATGTGAATGAAATAAGTGAGAATAATACTTCACCGAATGTTACATTTGGTGATACAGCATCTTCTGTTTTCATTACACCAAATACTACCCAAGGCTGACGACCCATTTCAGTCATAATCCACCCTACTGTATTACCGATGAACGGAAGAGAAATTGCATACACCATTACTTTTAAATACCACGTTTTTTCAGCTAAACGATCTTTTCTTGATAAGAACCATCCGTAAGCTCCTAGAAGTAACATGAATGTTCCACTCATTACCATTGCTCTAAAACTCCAAAACATCGTATGCACTGGAGGAATATAATCTCCAGGTCCATATTTTTCTTCATATTGTTTTTGAATTTGATTCATCCCTTCAACTTGACCGCTAAACTTATCATACGACAATAGACTTAGCATATAAGGGATTTGAATTTCAAATGAATTTTCTTTCTTCTCTGTATCAATTTTCGCAAATGCTGTAAATGGCGCTGGATCCTCACTCGTATTCCATAGCGCTTCAGCTGCAGCCATTTTCATTGGATGTGTCTTAATTAATTGTTGTGCTTGTGCATGACCGAAGAACAGTACAAGCGCTGTTGTAATCGTTCCAACAATGATAGAAATTCGGAAAGATTTTTTAAATACTACAGTTTCTTGTCCTTTTGTAATTTTCCATGCACTTACACCCGCAATAAAGAATGCACCTGTTGCAATTGCCGCTGTAATTGTATGCGGGAACTGTACCCATAATTGTGGATTTTGAATAATCGCTAAAAAGTCATTCATTTGCGCACGACCATCTGCTGCCATTTCATACCCTACAGGTGACTGCATAAATGCACTTGCAGTTAAAATCCAAAACGCTGATAACATTGTTCCAATTGAAAGGAGCCAAATACATAATAAGTGAATTCGCTTCGGTAATTTATCTTCACCGAATACCCATAAACCTAAAAATGTAGACTCAATGAAAAATGCTAGTAATCCTTCAATTGCAAGTGATGGACCAAATACATCACCTACGAAACGTGAATATGTGGACCAGTTCATACCAAACTGAAATTCTTGTAAAATACCTGTTACTACACCTACTGCAAAGTTAATAAGGAATAATTGCGTCCAAAACTTCGCCATCTTCTTATATACTTCTTGTCCTTTTACCACATACAACGTTTGCATTATTGCAATAATAAAAGCTAAACCAATTGACAGCGGAACAAAAAAGTAATGGAAAATCGTTGTTGATGCGAACTGTATTCGTGCCAATTCGAGCGTTTCCATACTAAAATCACTTCCTTCATAGTTTTTATAATTAAAATTAATTGAGCAATCTTAAAAAACTCAATTATTAAGAAATGCGAAAAGACAAAAACATCTTGTATGTATTGTCGAAAAATGCAAAATTTCAGTTTTTCAAACTATCGCAATGCTATTTTTATCTTTTCACTATTTCTGTAGTGTTTTGATTCGTTAATCGAATTGTATAATATACCTGCATAGTAAATTCAGGTTATTTTTGACGTATTATTGACATCATTTTGTCTGAAATATGTCTTTTGTCATTTTTTTGAATCAGATTTTTCTCATTAGCAGAATGTGTTTTTTCAATATACGGCTTACTTTTATATCTATAAAACAATCGTTTTTTCTTCATACACTTGACTTTTACCCGGAAGAATGTCCTCGAAATCACCCTGGATAAATGCTTATTTTTTGTCAAGAGAAAAATGTATTTTCAAAATTCAAACTCGAAATAATGTTATTCAAAAATAGAAAAATCGCTTCCCTCTCCCTCGACTAAAAGTTCATTTTTTTGTCATTTTTCCAGAACAAATAAAAAACTGAGAGTCAATTAGACTCTCAGTTTTTTTATTTATTTTGCTGTATGTTTTCTAACGGCTGGTAAAATTTCAGTAGCAATTAATTCAATATTTTTCTCAATTTTATCAAATGGTACACCGCCAAAATCAATTTGTGCCATAAAGCGTTGTTGGCCAAACAATTCATATTGGTAAAGCATTTTCTCAATGATTTGTTGTGGGCTACCAACCATTAAAGCATCACGGTAATCTATTGCATTTGTAAATTGCTGTTTCGGATACCCACCACCGCGCAGTGTAAGCATACCAGCATTAATATGAGGGTAATATTCACTAAGTGCATCTTGTGAATTTTTTGCCGTATAAAATAAACTCGTTGTCGCAACTGGTAAACTAGCTGGATCAAATCCACTTTGCTGAGCAGCCTCGCGGTAAGCATCTACTGACACTTTAAAGTTAATTGCTGGACCACCAAGTGTTGTTATCATCATTGGCACACCTGCACGTCCTGCTTTAATTGCACTAGCTGGCGGTCCACCAACCGCACGCCAAATTGGCAGGTTATTGTTTTTAGCTCTAGGAATAACTGAAGCATGCTCAAGTGGTGCTCTGAACTGCCCATTCCATGTGACATGTTCCTCTTTATTAATTTTTAATAAAAGATCCATCTTCTCTTCAAATAACTCTTCATAATCATTTACATCGTAACCAAGTAAACTATATCCTCCAATACGAGATCCACGACCAGCTACGATTTCAGCACGACCATTAGAAATCAAGTCAATGGTAGCGAAATCCTCATATACTCGAACTGGGTCAGATGTACTTAATATCGTTGCGGAACTTGCAATTTTTATATTTTTCGTAGCTTGCGCGGCCGCACCTAAAATAACTGTATGAGCTTGCGTTGTAAAATGTGTTTGATGACTTTCGCCGACAGCAAACACATCAAGCCCTGCCTCATCTGCTAACTTAGCTGTTTCAATTAGTTCGTGAATTCTTTTCTCTGGCGTAATTTTCTCCCCATTATGTGGATTTAAAACATGATCACCGATTGAATATAATCCAAACTCAATTCCTTTTCTTGTATCTATACGGTATTTTTCCATAGTTACTCTCCCCTTTAATAAAGTAGTATTAGTTTTTTTCTAAAAACGTTGGTAAGTCAAGTGTATCTCCGTATTACCTACGCCCTCACTTGATTAGTCAATTGATAGTATAAAAAAATTACTCTTGCGGTAATTCTTTTTTTTCACTATGCTTATGAACTTTCGTCATCAGCTCGTATAATATTTTCTGCTCTTCTTCATTTAATACATCATCAAAAAACGAAGATTGAAATGCAAGTTGCTCTGGCAATGCTCTCTCTAAAGCTGCTTCTCCTTGCTCTGTAAGACTAATTGTTTTTGTTTTCCAATCTTGTTTTCGCACAATATATCCTTCTTTTTCAAGACGAGTTAACATTCGAGAAATACCGCCTTGCGTAACAGTAACCTTTTCAGCTAACTCCATTTGTGTCAACGGCTGATATGTCCGTATTTGCAAAAGGACATCAAATTGGGCTGTCGTTAAATCAAACCGTTTTAAAAATTCATTTGACATTTGATTACTTTGATTCGTAAATCGTATTAAACGTAACCATATTAACGATCCTATCGTATTATCACGCATGTTTTATCACTTCCTAGCGTTTATCTTATTATCACTTTACTACGCAAGTGATGTTAATGCAAGTGATAATTACATTTTTTTATATAACTCAACTTACTTGAACTTAACCAAAGGTATTACTCGTGTAGTATTAGGTCTACTTACCATTCTCTACATCTCCATAAAAAAAGGATTAAGCTCCAACGCCTAATCCTTATCATGCATTTATTTTTGTTTTCCAAAACGGTATGTTTGAAATTCACACCATCTAACCTATTATTTTCTTTTATCGTACCGTAAATTCATTCAAGATTACCGTCTTCATGTAAAACTTGTATAGGTTTGCATAAGAGACCCTTGTTTACACCCATCGGGCTTTTACGGGATAAATTACTTAAGTTCCACTTTTACTTCCTCCTTAGACATAACATCAGGTCTATAAATTAATTGAAGATTTGAATCTTTTGACTATACTAATCTTCTATATGTGCCAAAAGATGAATATGGTCATCCATTTACGTATGTTGGATTTGTTACAGGATATTATTTTCAAGCTTATGGTGCAGATCGTATATACTTATTCTTCAATAAAGAATTAAGAAAAGCAGTAATTTGTTTTGAGTATACATAAGATAACCAAGAAAAATCCATTTTGAACCTTTTTACTTGAATCAAAATGGATTTTTTATAAATAATTAATCTATATTTCAATTCCACATCTACTGTGAAATGTGTAGAACTTCATATATTGTAATATCCTTCATTGCTTCAATTTCAGGCTTTTCTTCATAAAAATCAAAATGACTATATCCCCACTTATCTGGGTTATAGACTATTACATTCCCTATACAATTTTCTGTATTCTGGACATTCTGATTCGAAATATTAAATTGAGCCCCAATCAATGAATCCATTTGAGAAATACTCCCTACATATTCAACAACATATCTACTTTTTCTAAAGTCATTACTTACATTAACAACGAATGGAACACCTATATTTATTTGTTGCCACCCGAACGATTGTAAAATATTATCGTAATACCCTTCAAAGATAAATTTGTTCATCCCTTCATGACCATTCCAAATATATAAAGGTGCATAGCAATTATAGAAATTCCCGTCCTTACCTGCCTCAGTAATTAAATAGGCCTTAAAATTCAACTCCTGAAAACCATCTGTTTTATGACCATTCTTTTTTACCCTTTCTCTAATAATCCTTATATCATAATCCTTTGGAAAAATAACCTTATATTGCATTCCAATCATGTTTATCACTCACTTTCAATCTTATATACATAATGATAAACCGATGGCTAACTAACGTAAAATAGGTATAAATTATGTTTGGTATCATTTATAATGATACCGTATAAGGGGCTGAAATGAATGGAAATAAATGATCTTATCATATTTAAAACTGTAGCGAATGAAGGCTCTATTAGTAAAGCTGCTAAAGAGCTAGGTTATGTGCAACCGAATATAACGGAGCGAATAAAAAAATTAGAACAAGAGTTAGAAACACCATTACTACATAGAGATAACAAAGGTGTTTCATTGTTACCTTCTGGTGACATTTTATTAGACTACACGAATAGAATATTAACTCTGTTAGAAGAAGCAAAAAATGAAATTAAAACGAGTGGTTCTTCTTATGTAATTGCGACATCACAATCTATTTTGACAAATTATTTAAGTATGCGCATTAAAGAAAATTTTAGGAGTTACCAACTATACATTGAAAGTAGTAGCCACTTACAAACACTGTTACAGCAACAAAAAGTTGATATGGTCATAACTTATGAGGATTATCCTGACGCAGCGTTTAAAAAAGTATTCACCACTTCAATTTCTGTAGGTTTATTAAAAGCGAAAGAAAAGTGTACCATTGACTATTCAAAAGAACTTTTCTTCGTTAGTAATGACAAGAAGTGCCCTTTTAGAAATAAGACAATACAATTTTTAAAAGAAAACAATCTATCTCAGCGCCAACTTCAACAGTTAGATTCTTATTCGCTTATGGAAGAATTTATCGTTGAGGGAAATGGGATAGCTTTTTTACCGATTAAAAATGATAAGTTAGTAACAATTGAAAATGTTCCAATAGAGAAATTAGCTGTTCATTTTTTTACGAATCGAAACTTTATTAAGCATACCCCTGATGAACTATTTGAGTAATAGAATGACTTTGTTTACAAACTTTTTTCAAAATAAAAACCCCTCTTGAACGTATATAAAAGAGGGGTTTTTTTTATATACAATTGATTTTTCACACGTTCTGCTCCACACCTGCGCTTTTCTCCTTCTTACTCCTTTTAACACTCTTCAACTGCTTAACCGTTCCAACTAATCCTTTCGGAAAAACTAGTAACACGATTATATACAATAACCCTAGAATAATCGTCCATCTTTCAAAAATCGGATACTCCGTCGCTAATTCTGATAAATAATATTTTAGTGATTCAATGATACCAGCTCCTGCAATGGCTCCGATTAACGTTCCAACCCCTCCAATCATTGTCATTAATAATGCATTTAACGTCATTTCAATTGAAAATACAGTGGTATTTACAAAGCGTAATGTGATGACGAATAGACCACCGCTAATCGCTGCAACTATTCCTGCCACTACACTTGCGATAATTTTATAATGAAGAACTTTATAACCAAGTGCTTCAACTCTTTGTTCATTTTGTGAAATTGCCTTTAATACTTTCCCAATTGAAGATTTTGTGAAAAGACGTAGCAAAATGAAAATATTGATTAAACATATAAACGTTACATAATAAAATGTAAAACGATCACGGAACATTTCTGGTACTCCAAATGTAAATCCATCTCCTCCGTGAGTTAGCCCACGCCATTTTTCAGCAAGTACGAAAAACAACTGTGAAATAGCGAGCGTTAACATTGCATAAAAATGACTTTTCAACCGTAAAGAAAGCAAGCCGATTATATAACTAACGATTGCTGAAACGATAATTGCCGCTATTATACCTATGAAAAAGTTTGTTATTGATACACCTTGCCGATCGAATAAAAGTGCTACCCCATATGCTCCTATTCCAAAGAACATACAGTGGCCGAACGATACAATTCCTGTATAACCAAGCAATATATCAAAACTCATTGCAAAAATAGCAAAGATGAAGATTTGAGTGAACAAAATTAACAAGCTCCGTGAATCATTTACGAACGGAAATACACTTAAACAAATGAGCATAAATACTCCGAAGTATACTTTAATTCGATTCGATGTGTTGTTCACCATTTCACCCCTTTTCACCAACAAGTCCAGTTGGCTTCACTATTAAGAAAAACAGTAACATTAACATATTGATTGCAAGTGATAAATCTGGCATGAAATATGCTGTAAAAGCTCCGGCTAATCCGACAATTAAAGAAGCGATAGCTGAACCTTGGACGCTACCTAACCCTCCAATTATTACTACAATGAAAGCTAAAATTGCATATTGCATACCCATTTCGGCGAAAACAACGCCTGAATATGGTGCAAATAAGAATCCACCTAACGCTGCCATTCCTGCTCCTAATAGAAAGACGAACGAAAATATAGCTTTCACGTTAATGCCGAGTGCTTGAACCATCTCCTTATCCATTACACCAGCGCGGATCATAAGACCTATCTTTGTTTTTTTGAGTAGTAATAGTAGAGCAATGTAAATTAGTATCCCAACTAAAATAACGAACAACCGGTATTTTATTAATATAACCCCTCCAAATGTATAGCTACCTTGTAACCATATCGGTAACTTTGCACTAATTGGATTCGGTCCCCAAAATATTTTTATACACTCACTAAGAACGAGCATTCCTCCGAGTGTAACGAGTAGCTGGCGAACATGGTTTCCATACACTGGCCTAATAAGAAATCGTTCTAAAATAAAACCAAGCAACATTCCCATAGCAACCGCTCCAACTAACGCTAACACATAACTACCTGTCATATTAAATAACCAAACGCCTGTAAAAGCTCCCCATGCAAATAAACCACCATGTGCAAAGTTTAAAACGCTCATTAGGCCGAAAATAAGTGAAAGACCTGATGCTAATAAAAAAATAAGCATCCCTGTTGAAACGCCGTTTACAAATAAGTTTATTAACACATCCACGTTCTATCCCCCCGTATCAATGTTAAGAAATACCTAAATATTTATGACATGTTTCTTTATCCTCTCGCAGTTCATTCATAAAACCTTTATGCACAATACGCCCATTATCCATAATGTAAAAATAATCACCGATTTGACTAGCCATCATAAAATTTTGTTCAACAAGTAAAACAGTCGTTTTCTCCTTCATTTTCAAAATTGCTACCATTAATTTTTCTATCATAATTGGTGATAGCCCCTTACTTGGCTCGTCAATAAGCAATAGTCCATCACTATTAATAAACGCTCTTGAAATAGCCAACATTTGTTTTTGTCCCCCGCTTAAAAGCCCACTTTTCTTATTCCAAAACTGCTTTAAATCAGGAAATAGCTCGAGCATCCAATCTATTTTCTCGTCAACTTCTTCTCCTTTTCCACTCGCAAGTGCGAACGTCTCTTCTACTGTTAAATCATGAAAAATCCCTTGATTTTCTGGTACATAGCCTATTCCTTTTCTTGAAATTAAATGTGTAGATAATCCATTGACTTGCGTACTATCATAATAAATCTCACCATTTGCTATCCGATGAAATCCCATAACCGATCGCAACGTTGTTGTTTTTCCCGCCCCGTTTCTTCCAAACAGTACAGTAATCGTCCCTTTCTCAACAGTGAGTGATACCCCTTGTAAAATATGAAACTGATCTAAATACGTCTCTATATTATTCACTTGTAATAGAGCCACTATATAATCCCCCTAAATAAGCACTTTGTACACGCTCATCTTTCATCATTTCTTCTGGTAACCCTTCCGCTAATAACTCGCCATGAAATAAAACGATAAGATGGTCCGACAAACCTAGTACCATATCCATTTTGTGTTCGATGAGTACGATTGTGCTCTCTGGATGTTTTTTAATATTTTCAATCACTTGTAAAATAGCCGGAACTTCCTCAACTGAAATACCCGCAGTTGGCTCATCAAGCAGTAATACATCTGTCTTTAATGCTAATAACATAGCAAGCTCTAACTTTCTTTTTTCCCCGTGAGCTAAATCTTTTGCTAATACCCCCTCTTTCTCATGAAGTAGCACTGTTTTTAAAAGACGTCTCGCCTCTCCAGTTTGCTGCTTTAACTTAGCTACATTCGGGAAAAAACTGTAATAATCTTGAACGAATGATTGAACACTTAAACGTACATTTTCAAGTACCGTTAACTCTGGGAATATATTTGTAAGCTGAAAAGAGCGCCCGATTCCTAATCTTGTTCGGTCTGAAATCGATAATTTTGTAATCTCTTTTCCTTTAAAATACACTTCACCTTTCGTCGGAGAAATTTGTCCACTTAGTAAGTTAAATAACGTTGTCTTGCCGGCACCATTCGGTCCAATAATTGAAATGAGCTTTCCCTTTTGTACCGTTAAATTAACATCTTTAATAACATGATGGTCACCAAAAGATACACAAAGATTTTTCGTCTCTAACAAATGTGTCACGAAATCCCTCCCTTTAAAGCTTTCAGTATGAAAGAAATACGTATAAAGAGGGTATCCCCTCTTTATACAAAAACAACAGAAAATTCAGTCTATTTATTTTGAACTGGTGGTTCTGTCTCTTTCATCGTTAATTCTCGCTCTAACACTGGTACCGGATAATCAACACCATCTTGCTTTTTCAACGTGATAGAATATAGCGTCTGCATCGCTTGGTGGTCTTTCTCTCTAAATTTCATCTTTCCTTTCGGTGTATCAAATTCCATTCCTTCCATTTTCTTAATCAATGTATTTACATCTGTATCACCATTTGTTTTCTTTAATGCTTCCACAATGGAAATTGCCGCTGACATTCCTCCTGCTGTAAATAAATCTGGTACTGCACCATTAAATCTTTTTTTATGTTCTTCAACTAACCAGTCATTCACCTTATTTTTTGGAAGTGCATGATAATAAACAGAAAAACCTTGCATTCCTACTAATGCATCCATCGTTTTTAATGCTGGTATATCCGGTGCACCAGTAGAGACTTTAATACCTTGCGCTTCCACATTCATATCTTTCAACTGTTTCCAAGGTGAATTTGCCCCTGCCCAAACGATAAATAAGTAATCTGGTTTTGAGCTAATGATATTTTGAATATTTGCCGTAAAATCTGTTGAATTCGTGTCAGCGTATTGCTCGTTTACAATGTTTGCTCCTAATTTTTTCGCACCCGCTTTAAATGCCGCAATCCCTTCACGACCAAAAGCGTTATCTGGAGCAAACGTCGCAATCTTTACATCTTTTTTCGCAATTGCTGCTGCTCCTGCAATCGCATCTTGTGAGGAACTTCTTCCAGTTCTAAAAATATATTTATTCCAGTTCTTCCCGGTAATACTATCAGCAACTGCCGGTTCTACAACCATAATTTTTTCATATTCTTCAGCAAGTGGTAAAACCGCTAACGTATCACTTGAACTAGACGATCCGACTAAGAAATCAACTTTCTCTTCTTCTAATAATTTCGTAGCTTTCTTTACCGCTACATCGGCTTTCGTTTCCGTATCTTCTACTACAAACTTAATTTTTTTCCCTTCCACTTTTCCTGTTCCACCAGTTGCATAGTCTAACCCTAATTCAAATCCGTTCACTGTTTGCTTTCCATACGATTCTAATGGACCTGTTAATGATGCAAGAACCCCTACCTTAATCGTTTTTTCATCCTCTGTACTTGTTTTCTTTCCTGAACAAGCTGCCGTTATTAATAACGAACCTAAAACACAACCAGTAAACATCGTTTTTAGCCACTTACGTTTTTTCATCGACATTGTGATCCTCCCCATACTTTACTTTCTGATAGAATCAAACACGCCAAATTCCCCTGCCCGTAATCATGACTTTTAAACTATAAGATAGATAATGGAAAACTCTTGTAGTATCCTCTACATTCGGCACAAATCTATAATCACCTTCCTATTAAATGGAAATGGACATACAATCAATATATATTCCGTTATCCAATTGAAAATACTGTTTCATTACAGTATTCATCACGAAAAAAGCTGCAATAATTAACTTAAGTTAATTATTGCAGCCTACATAAAAAGCACTTAATTATTTTCTACCTTTTCTAACCCTTCAACCAATTGTTTCTTATCTAGCCCTTCCCCGATTACTACCAAGTTTGTCGGGAAACCAAAATCTTGCTCTAGTAAAGTTGGTACGCCAAACGAATATTGGAATAGATGAGGGTATTTATCTCCATGGAATTTCACAAAACCTTTCACTCGATAAATACTATCTGGTAAATTCGAAAGCCATTCATATAATTTGTCTTGATCAATCGATTTCGTAAATTGATACGTCATCGTTTGTATATGTAAATGCTGTTTAACATGAAGTGTCTCGTGTTCCCCAGCACTCACAAATTCAGCTTCTTCTATATCATCTAAAGATATATTACAATATTTTGTTTCAAACAATTTCGCATGATTATTTATTGCTTTCACTTCTTCAAGTACTTTGTTCTTATCTTCTTCTGTTAGTAAATCTGATTTATTAATAAGAAGGTGACTACTAAATTTCATTTGCTCATGCAGTAACTGTTGCACATTTGCACTTAATATACTTCGATTTAACCATCTTACTGCATCTAAAACGACTACAATTGATTTCACTTCTAAGAAAGGTGCTAAAATTGGTGATACACATGCATCTAACACTTCAATTGGATGTGCGACGCCTGTTGTTTCTATGTAAATTACATCTGGTCTTTCTTGCTGATATAATGAATGCAATTGTATTTCAAGTTCTTCCTTTAACGTACAACAAATACATCCTTTTAGTAATTCTCTTAACACATTCTCTTTACCAATAATATCTGTATCTACTGAGTATTCACCAATTTCATTCATTAAAACAGCAACTTTTCTATTCTTCTTCTTCTCCGCTACTAATAAATTTTGTAATAATGTTGATTTTCCACTACCTAAAAAACCACCTAATATATGAATTTCCACTTTATTCATTTGATCAACCATCCATTTCTTTATTTCAAACGTATTCAAAGCGTAATAATTACGATTTATATTTATCATTTTATTAAAAGAATAACAATTTGTAAATATATCTTCTATCTTCACTTTTCATTTACTTCATGAGCAACTCTAATTCCAGACTCAATCGCTCCCTGCATCCACCCATGTGTCAACGTTGTATGTTCTCCTGCAAAGTGTACGTTTCCAGCCGGCGACGCAATATAAGGAAATAATTCTAGCTCTTGGCCTGGTTCAAAAGCTGTAAATGCTCCGCAAGAATACGTATTCTTACTCCAGCTAAAAGATTCCCCTGTTATAAACTCACTATAGACTACATTCCCATATATTTGCGCTAAATTTTTCAATGCGTAACGAATACGCTCTCTATGCGGGAGACTATCCCATGTTAAAGCCTCATCCGCCCACGTATAACTTGCTATAACGATAGCTGCCCCTGGTGACTGAATGCCATAGCTCGGATAATATGTAAAACGTATCGGTAAATCCGTAATAGATTTCCCACCATACTGCCCGACTCTTTCCCAAAATCTACTTTTGAACTCTATCGCAATTTTAGTTGCAGCAATATAATTTAATTCACGAATTGCTCGTCTTTTAAAATAAGTGAATAAATGAAATGGCTGAACTTCTACAAATCGTAACGCCGAAAACGGAATTGTGATAATAGCAATATCACTTGTTATTGTAAATGGATCTAACGTTTGTTCATGTTTTACTTGCAGCATCACTTTATTATCTTCTTGTATTATTTTTTCTACTTTATAGGACATAAAAATATTATCCTTTAGCTGTGGTAAAAATGCATTTGGTAATGCATCCATCCCGCCCGTTATCTCGTAATATTTCGCCGTTGAAGTAAAAAAAATCATTTCCCGTAATACTTCAATTAAAGACATTCCCATATATGCTTCCATATCAAGAAGTACACCAATCATATCTATTGCTCCATCCGAATAATACTCCATTAAAAATAAACCAAGCGAATACGTTTTATACTTTTTTTCAACGATAAACCAGTTTTTATTAGGATCCTTCTTAATATAATTTAGTATTGGTTCTAATACTTCAAGCATTAGCTCTTCTGCCGTTTTTCCTCTTTCTTTATCCAAAACCGGATATTCAAGTATACTTGGATCATTTTCAAACACATTCAATCTCGTTTGAATATGATTCGTATAAATGATATCTGCAAAAGTTTTATTTATAAAAAGGTTTAACGGTAGTTTAAATTTACGAATATACGCTAAAGTTAACTCATGCGTATCAGGAATTCTCATCGGTCCTGCATTAAAGTATAAACCCGCACTAAACGGTTCACGAATCGTATACACCCTGCCACCTATTCTGTTATTTGCTTCTATAATCGTTACTTCATGTCCAGCCTCTTTCAATAAAGAACCTGCAACTAATCCAGAAATCCCTGCACCGGCAACTGTAATTTGTTTGGGGTTATTCGTTTTGGCAAGCCCTTCATGAACAATTTGAAGCATTTGTTCCATCGATAATGGATTCCCCATACCATTTCCCCTTTTAAAAAGGATTTTACTGAATTATATTCAGTTAACTGAATTCCTATGTTTTGTTCGCAAATTTGAACGGATACATTTTCAAATACTTGAATATCTTTTATAAAATGTAATAAACTAGATATGAATTTATAGAAGTAGGACGTATTATCTTACATAATAAAATCAATGAAATTGCGAGGAATTGTGAAATGAAAAAAGGTATTAACCGTGTTGTATTAGTAGGAACAGGTGCAGTTGGATGTAGCTATGCTTACTGCATGATTAACCAAGCTGTAGCTGAAGAATTTGTTTTAGTTGATGTAAATGAAGCAAAAGCCGAAGGAGAAGCAATGGATTTAAGTCACGCTGTTCCATTTGCACCAGCTCCAACTAGAGTATGGAAAGGTAGCTACGAAGATTGTAAAGATGCTGATCTTGTAGTCATTACAGCTGGATTACCACAAAAGCCAGGTGAAACACGTTTAGATTTAGTTGAGAAAAACGCTAAAATCTTTAAACAAATCGTTCGCAGTATTATGGATAGCGGATTTGATGGCATCTTCTTAATCGCAACAAACCCTGTAGATATTTTAACGTACGTTACTTGGAAAGAATCTGGTTTACCAAAAGAACGAGTAATCGGTTCTGGTACAACGCTTGACTCTGCTCGTTTCCGCTATATGTTAGGTGAGTACTTCGACATTGGTCCACACAACATTCATGCTTATATTATCGGAGAACATGGCGATACAGAACTTCCAGTATGGAGTCACGTATCAGTTGGTATTCAAAAACTACAAACGCTTCTTGATAAAGACAACACATACACACAAGAAGATTTAGACAAAATTTTCATAAATGTTCGTGATGCAGCCTACCATATTATTGAGCGCAAAGGTGCAACTTATTATGGTATTGGTATGTCACTTCTACGTGTTACAAAAGCTATTTTAAACGACGAAAATAGCGTATTAACAGTTTCAGCATACTTAGAAGGTCAATACGGTCAAAAAGATGTTTATATCGGCGTACCTGCTGTTTTAAATCGTGGCGGTGTTCGTGAAATTTTAGAAGTAGAATTAAGTGAAGACGAAGAATTAAAATTCGATCACTCTGTTCAAGTGTTGAAAGAAACAATGGCTCCCGTTCTTTAATCGTATATTTCATTCAAAAAAGCAATCCAATTCATATTGGATTGCTTTTTTATATTTTTATTGTTCACCCTCAATCTAAACCGTAATATTATCCATAATAGAAAGGAGTGATTTTATGGATGATTCTTGGACAATTGTCATCCTCTTACTAGCTGTAGCGTCATTAATACTTTTTCTCTTTTTAATCATCAGAACGCTATTTCCAACTAAAAAATATGATAAGAATCTCGGGTTGATCCTTATTATTTTAAGCTTATTAGCAATACCGATAAGTATGTTCCTTATAGGAGGATGGGCAGGTATGGGGATTGGCATAATCGCGGTCCTTATTTTTGCTGCTGTTATTATAGCTTTAATTGCAAATAAATTTATAAAACTACCTCCTCCAAAAAAAATAAGAAATAACCGATGTTTTCAAAAAAGACAACATCGGTTATTTCTATCACTTATTGCTTTTAATCAATTTATCATTATTTACGTCAAGTACATCTAATAAAAAGATAAAGATCGGTATCCCGATAATAAGCCCCCATATTCCGAGGAAGTGCTCTGAAAAGATGAGAATCATAAATGTATAAAAGACAGGCAAATTCGTTTTTGCAGACATAAATTTTGGATTTAAAAAATAACTTTCAAGAGCGTGAATCACTGTAATGAACACTAGTATGTACAAAACGTACATAACCCCACCTACGTTATAGGCAATGATACAAAGTGGAAACAGTGAAATGATTACGCCGGCAACAGGAATCAACCCTAATAAGAAAATCATAACAGCTAATACGAGAAGCTGTGGAAATCCTAAAACGATTAATGCAATGACAGTCAGGATACAATTTACAACTGCAATTAAAAATTGTGCTTCAATTACTTTACCGAACGACCTTGCAAACCTTTCACCAAAATATGCAATCTCCTCATAAAAAATCTTTAGTCTACTCTCTTTAAACTTAGAAGTAAATGTAATAATACGCTCTTTTTCTAATAAGAAAAATAAGCTTAATATTAGAGACAATAATATTTGTAAACTCACCTTTCCTATATTCGCTATCGATTGATAGATGACATCTACACCTTGTTCTATATATTTTGATACTTCCATTCCATTAATTGTCGAAAGTGCATATTTAATGATCTCATTATCCGGTGGATTTTGAAAAAACAGTTTAAATTGATAAATCAATTGTGAAATTTGTATCGTTAGCACAGGCAAATATTTATACAATGTCGTGCCGATAAAGGAAACTAATATTATATACAAACATGCGATAACAATTTTTCGATTCACTTTCAATTTCTTTGAAATAAAACGTTGAAACCGATCCATTAAAAATGTCAGTATAAACGTAATTAATATTAAATTGATCATACTTTTTAATCCGTATAATACAAACGCTAATATTATTAAAACGATAAACCGTTGAAACCCTCTACTTCGAAAAAAATTTTTCACTTCATTCATTAAGATTTAACCTCCCCCTTCTATGGATGTAAATTTGATATATTACAAAACGAACGTATTCATTGTAATACTATTACATTTTATGAACTTCTATAGACAATCTTTCTTACTAATTTGGAAGAATCCTTTTTTTCTTTTTTAATGTCTGATTTTTTATCTAATCCTTTCCTAAAAACTATTTTTAAATTCTATATTTTAGGAGAACGTCTATTTTTAGACTGTTGTTCATACGCATATCCAATATTGAAAAGTTCTTTTTCACCAAACTGCCTCCCGACAAATACAACACCTACTGGCTCTCCATTTTTATCATAGCCTGCTGGTACCGCTAATTCAGGATAACCAGCTACAGCTGATAAAAGAACTTCATCGCTATTAATCATGACTAAAGCGTCCAATCCTTTTTCTACTAAATATCTATCTAGCTCTTTCCTTGCATTTTCTTGACTCGTTTGAACTACTTTTTCAAATTCATCTTTCGTTATAGCAGATTTTTCAGAGCCCTCAATTAATGTTTGTCCATATTTCATTCTTCTTTTACTATCTTTTTTATTAAACGCTATAATCTCTTCTAACGATTTTACAGGCACATTTTTTTGCTTCGAAAGATAGTCGTTAACATTATGTTTGAACTCATATTCTAATGTTTGCAGATTATCTACACCCTCGCTACTTAACTGAATATCATCAGTCAATATCGCACCGGCATCTTGAATGTCTTTTCTAATCTTTTCTGCTACTGCTTTTCTATTTTCATCTTGTTGATCTACAGAAAAAAGAATCCCTATCTTTTTTCCTTTTAATCCATCTATTGATAAATCATTCGTATAATCTATTCTATCTCTATCTTTCATTTTTTCTGTCATAGCATCTTTTTCATCATAACCTACCATTGTATTAAATAACGTTGCCGCGTCTTTTACCGTTCTTGCCATTGGCCCTGCAGTATCAAGTGCTTCAGCTAATGGGATAATGCCAGCTCTGCTAACCATACCTAACGATGGACGTAACCCAACTACAGATTGCTGCGTCGCTGGTGCGACAATAGATCCCGTCGTTTCTGTCCCAATTGCAAGCGGTGCAAAATCTGCCGCAACCACTGTAGCAGACCCCGAACTGGATCCTGATGTATCAAATGTAATTGGACCGTACGGATTTAAATTTTGCCCTTTCTTCCCGCTATATCCACTTGGCATTGTAAAAGATAAATAATTCGCCCATTCAGACATATTTGCTTTACCTAAAACAAATGCCCCCTCTTCTTTCAACTTCTTCACAATCGTGGCATCTTCATCTGCAACCCAATCTTTTAATACAAAAGTGCCTGCGCTTGTCGGCATCACTTTTGCAGTTTGTACATTATCTTTTACGATGCCAGGAATGCCGTATAAGTTCGATTTTTTATTTAACGACCTCTCTTTATCTAACTTTCGTGCTTGCTCTATTGCATTTGGATTAATCTCTGTAACAGCATTTAATGATATTCCATTTTGGTCATGTTCTTGTATTCTAAAGAGATAAATACTCGTTAATTCTTCATATGATAATTTTCCATCATCGACCATATTTTGAAGTTCATCCACAGTTGCATTTACAACTGCTTTTTCTTTTATCTTTACATTATCTATGTTGATCCCTTTAAGCTGGTTATGTATCGGCTTTAACACTCTGTCTTTATCATATACAATACGCTCTGGTTCCTTTGGAAAATAATTTTTATACACGTAATATCCACCGGCACATACCAATAGGACAATACCTCCCGCGATAGACAACGTTATCTTTACCCACTTTTTCATGTTGCTTCCTCCACTCTTACAGTTGCTCAGTTATATAAAAAAGAGAGTTACCTTTTACTTAACTCTCTCCAATCAAAATGTTAAATGAAAAAATGAATGATTTCAATCTAATCACTTCTTTTTTTGCATTTGCTTCGCTAACATTTCTTTCACTTGATTATACGTTAATCCTGAATTTTTATTTAAACGTTTTACTTCCTCGACATCAGTACCTACCACTGTATATTTTTTCTCGTCATTCATTTTCCTACTTCCTTTCTCACCTGACTATTTGTTATATTCCTTCCCTAAATGCTTATAAATTAACACTAATACAAAAAAGGAAGCTGTTTCTAAGCACAGCTTCCTTATCGTTACATATTGTATTTCTTAATAAAATTTCACTACATCTTCAGTAGGTAAGAATGTTCTTTCTGCTGGCTGTTCATTTGGTTCACCAAATGGCATTTGACCTACTAAGCTCCACTCTGCTGGAATGTTCCAAGTTTCTTTTACTTCAGCATCTACGATTGGGTTGTAATGTTGCAGTGATGCGCCAATTCCTTCAGCAGATAATAGCATCCACACAGTATGTTGTAACATTGCATTACCTTGATGAGACCAGAATGGGAATTGATCTTTATATAACGGTGCATTTTCTTGCATTTTTTCTACAGTTGCTTGGTCTTCAAAGAATAAAACTGTACCTACACCTGTATGGAAACCTTTTAGTCTTTCTACAGTCGCTTCAAAGTTTTCTGCTGGTACGCGTGATCTAAGCGTTTCTTTTACGATATCCCAAAACTTTTCATGCTCTCCATCCATTAATACAACCATACGGCCACTTTGCATATTAAAAGATGTTGGTGCGTGTAAAGCTGTTTTTAACACTTCTTCAATTCTTTCTTTCGTAATCGCATCGTTTTTTGTTACTTTACGAATTGAACGACGGTTCACGATTGCTTCTTTTAAATTTGTTGTAGTTGCTGACATTTTAATTCCTCCAAATATTTGTTTTATTATTTATTTTGTTATTTCATAACAATCGAATTAGCAATATCCATCGGTATTACATTGCACACCTTCAAATGAATTTGTTTTATCCTTTTCAATTTCTTTATCAATGACCCTTTCTAGTGTTTCTTTACTAGCAAGCCCTTGAATGACTTCATCTCCAATCATGACAGTTGGAACAGCCATAATATTCGCTTCATCATATGCGTGCTGAATTGCTTCTTGATGCTTTTCTTTATATTTACGAGTTACTAAAGCATCTTTAAATTCCGCCTCAGGAAGTCCTACTTCTACCGCTAATTTTGTTAACACATCAATATCTTCAATGTTTTGCTCTTCTTGGAAAAATGCTGTGAATACGCGGTGATGATACTCATTACCTAGTCCACGTTCTTTCGCAAATTGACATCCTTCGAAAGCTAAATGCGTATATGGATGTGGGGAAACACGTGGCAAACGCATATCAATTCCTAACTTCTTCGCTGTCGGAAGAATGAAAGCATCCCATGAACCTAATTTTTCTGGCTCATTCCATGGGTCTATTTTTGAATATGGACTTGGACGTAATTCAAATGGCATCCATTCAATCTCTACATCTTTCTCTTTCACTACCTCATCTAATGGACCTTTTGCTAAAAAACAAAACGGACATATAAAGTCTGAGTATACTTTCATTTTTACAGTCATAATTTTTACACCTTACCTTTATAGTTGTAATCAATATAGTTACATCGATAATAAAAAAATATAGATATTATTTTAAGCATTCATTTTCTCTTGTAAAGATTCAAACAACTGCTCCATCGAAATATTTTTCAAAACTTCTTCCATCGCGGATTGTGCTTGAATTAATATAACTTCTAACACCACTTGAATATTCGCTCCAATTGGACAATCTGGATTTGGTTGCTCGTGAATATGAAATAGCTTGTCTTCTTCGACTACGTTCACTGCATGATACACATCTAACAATGTGATTTCATGTAAATCCTTTAATAATCCCGCACCACCTGGCCCACGATTTACGTAAACAAATCCAGCTTGTTTCAAGTACGACATAATTTTACGGATTACTACCGGATTTGTATTTACACTTTCAGCCATATAGTCTGAAGTACAAAGTGAAGATGGATTGTTTTTCAAAATAGATAAAATATGAACAGCTATAGAAAAGCGGCTACTAATTTTCATCGTCATCACCACCTCGATGTAATCATTATAGTTACAACTAAAAAATAAGTCAATCCTTTTCACAGATTTTTTATAAGTAAATTAAAAAGTGTCCCATTATGATATATGAGACACCTCTTTTTATTCTGCAAATAGCGCTTGAAATTCTTCAATAAATAGCTGCACAGCGATTGAAGAATCCTTTAATGAAGGAGCAGCTAAAGCAATTTCTCTCCATACTTGTGGTTCCAATTCTCTCGTTTGCACATTTTTTGGTAAATTCGTTAAAGATAATTCAGCCAATATTGCAATGCCTAATCCTTCTTGAATCATATTTAAAGCTGTAGTAACTGTCGAAATTACATACTCAGCCCGAAGTGGTACGTTTGCTTGTTTAAACATATCAATAATGGGTGGTTCGTATCCACCCTTACATAATATGATCGGTTCATTCTCTAAATCACTAATTGTAATAGCGTCCTTCTTACAGAGAGGATGATCCTCTCTTAAGATAACAACCATTTTCCCCTTCGCTAATGGAACAATCTCCATATCTTTATTAGGCAAAATAACAATTCCTATATCAATAACCCTCGATACTAACCAATCTTCAACTTCTTTAATCGTTCCTTCACAAAGAACGACTTCTAAGTTCGGATACTTCTCCTTAAAAAGGTTTATCATTTTGGGTAAGAAATGTGCAGAAGCGCTCGGAAAACTCCCAATTCGAATCGTCCCAACTTCGTGTCCTTTCTCCATCGCAACTTCTTGCTCAATTTTCTCAATTCCATTCAATATTTCTCTAATATGAACAAGAATTCTCTCTCCTACGTCAGTAACAATTAAACCTTCTCTCTTATCACGTATAAGAATCGTAATATCTAATTCTGACTCAATACTTGAAATGGCATGACTGACAGCAGGCTGTGTCATATTAAGTGCTTTTGCTGCTTTCGTAAAACTACCTAATTCAACCGTTTTAATCAAAACTTGTAGTTGTGTAATGGTCATAACTAATCACTTATACCCCTTATAAAAAAGATTCATTTTATTTATCACAGTCGATATCATATCATAGTGAAATGAAATACAACAAGGAGGTCTTACCGTGACACAGCTTTCTCGAACAAAAACGGCCATAATCCTTACTTTTCTCGTTATTATGTGGGGAATTAATTGGCCTTTATCTAAATTTGCCTTGCATTATACACCACCTGTTTTATTTGCAGGCGTTAGAACTTTAATTGGGGGATTCATTTTACTTATTTTCGCATTACCGAAATACAAAGAGCTACATTTAAAAGAAACTTGGCATTTATACGTTATTTCTTCTTTACTTAACATCATTATCTTTTACGGACTACAAACTGTCGGTCTTCAATACATGCCCGCTGGATTATTTTCCGCAATTGTATTTCTACAGCCTGTTTTACTCGGCATTTTCTCGTGGATATGGCTTGAAGAATCAATGTATGGCTTAAAAATTTTCGGTTTAATTCTAGGATTTATTGGCGTGGGGGTTATTAGCTCTAGTAGCTTAACCGGCCATATTTCTATCATTGGAATCCTTCTCGCATTAGGTTGTGCGATTGGATGGGCACTGGGTACAGTATTTATAAAAAAAACCGGGCACCGCGTTAATGCTATTTGGATGGTAACACTTCAGCTTATTATTGGAGGTCTTTGCTTAGTCGGATTTGGATCAGAGTTTGAAAGCTGGTCTAGTATCGCTTGGAGTATGCCATTTGTTAGTGTGCTACTCTTTATCTCGTTCTTTGTTATTGCAATGGGGTGGCTCGCTTACTTCACACTTGTTGGAGCTGGTGAAGCAAGTAAAGTTGGAGCTTATACATTCCTTATCCCTCTTATCGCTATTATTGTAAGTTCAATTTTCTTACATGAGGCCATTACAATGAGCTTGTTTATCGGTCTATTATTTATTGTCGTGAGTATTTGCTTTGTAAATATAAAGCCGAAAATACTTGCTGTAGGGCAGCAAGTTGAAGTGAAATAAATAAACGTGAAAAAGAGCCTACTATTTGTAGGCTCTTTCTTATACCTTACTTTTTACGACGTACTACAAAAACAAACGTACCTACCGAAGATACAATCGCTAAAACTGATAACACAATTGCTATTGCTTGCATATTACTTGTACCTTCATTTTTTACCACACTAGATCCTTCTCCATGTTCTCCAGTTAAGGACGTACCTTTTGCAATTGTAGTAACTGAATGCAGTTTTTCAGCTTTCTCATCGCCTGTCCATTCAACAATTTCTCCGTCTTTATATTGTTGATACGCATCCCAAGCTATCTTTTGTTCTTTATCTGGGTTTTTAGCAACGAAAGTAAATCGTTGGAACTGACCAGATAAAATCCCTTCTCCTGTTGCTTCCCATACTACAGTTTTCACTTTTCCAGCTGCATCTTTTTGCTCTTCCACTTTCCACCCTGGCACTGGTTCATACTGTTGAAACTCGACGCCGGACGGTATTTTCAATGTAACTTTTGTCGTTGCTACATTCTTTTCAACTGGTACTTTTATCGTGTAAGTCTCCCAAGAGTTAACATCCGAAGTTGCTGGCTTCACAGTGACGTGCGCACTTACAGGTAACGAAAAAATTCCCATTGCAATTATTGTTGCGATCATTGTTGTTCCTAATTTTTTTATACGTTTCATTTTCTATTAGCTCCTTTTTATCTATACCTTCTTTTTATCTATACCTTCTCTTTATCTGCCGCCTACAATAAATTTATAATCCGTATCAAAGCTATCAAGAGATTTTGTTAATCCGTGAACTTGTATATTCCAGTTGCCTGTCATGTTAATATACATACCTTCCGCTTCATATTCTCCCGGTGAAATTGCTGAAACTTTAAATGACCCTTTGCCCATATTCATATCTAACGATTGAGTCGTCAATACAATTTGTTCCATATTAGTAACAGGCTGTCCATTTTCATCCTTCAAAGTAATATGAAATGTATTCTGTCCTACCTTATTGGGGCTTACATGTAAAGTAAGTTCATATCCATTATCTAATTGTTTACTCTCTGTAAAAGGTCCAGTAGGAGGCATCGGCGGTGTTTGTACGTTTGTCATAAAAGCTACGATTATGAAAACGATAATTCCAATGATCAACTCTACTTTCAGCGTAGCGCCTAATCCTTGTCGGGCTCGCATTTTCCCTTTCACATAATGAATAATTCCCAATATCCCCATGAAAACGAATAAAAGTATCTTTGCTAATAATGCTAATCCATACTTCGTATCAAATAGGGAATGAATCGTGGGAATAAAAAATGTACTGTTAAAAAGACCCGTTAATACAATGACTATGACAGCACCTGTTGCCCATGGTGAAAAACGCTTAATTGCATCCCAATACTTCGTCCACTTGTCATCCTCTTTACGTAAAAGAAGAATAATCGATGATAGACCGCCAACCCATAACGAAGCTGCGAATAAATGTAGAAAGTCCATAACGACAGCAATGTCTTTAAACTTCAAACCAAATGCGTGACTATTAAAGGCTTTCATAACGAGTAGCCCAATAAAAAGTAATATTGGAATGCTCCATACTTTAAACGATGAAAGTTTCTCACGCTTCACCGCAAAATAAGTAACAATGATAAGCACACTAATAAGAGCCATTTGAGTGATCCATACATAACCAAAAACAGATAGTTGCAATGTTTCTTTTAATAATAGTGGATCAAATGCTTCTAACCACGAAACATCAGCATTTATTTTCGCTTGCAATGGTAGATTGCATAGTAAGCTAATGAATATACCTATTAATGATATCCATATTATTCTCTTACTCCTTGAGTGAACTTCTATTGCATCCCCTTTATATATAATAAGATTAAAGAATAGAACTCCTAAAAATAGTGAGAAACTTGTATATAGAACCCCGCGTTCCATAATCATATCGATTTGCGGGACATACCCCATCTCTTCTACTTGTACATCATCTGCTCCCGCTTCGGCTAACCCAATCTGGAACGGAATAACTCCTTGAATTGGATGTCCATCAGCTGAAATAGCTTTCCATTGAATAGAATAGAGACCGTCTTTAAGATTCTCTTTTACCCCTGCCTCTAATAGTTTTTTGTTTCTTTTATCAATATGAGCATCCTTTAAATCTACTCTTTTACCTGAGGTATCTCTTACAAACAATGTATTAAAATGTGAAACTTGTATATCCTCATCAAATTCGATTTTCACGACAGTTGGTGCTTTCTTCAACGTTTCATTTTCAACAGGATTTGATTTCACAACATATGCATGAGCAGACGCGCTTTTTGGTATCAATATAATAAGCACACATGCTATTACTAGCCATGCCCCTAACCTTCTCATTACTTTCACACTCATTTCACTTCTTTCTTCTTCATCGCTACACTTTCATTACTTTATACTTCCTAGTTTGATTTTCTGACGAAATATTAACCTGATTAAGTATAAATTTCCATGCTATATAATACTTACTTTCTCCCCGCTTTTAAACTACCAATATAATAGTAACTACCCTAATTAAAACAGCTTATATTTTTAAAGTCGATTGTAATTATATCATAAAATATATTTATGTAAGTTCCTTAAGAAGAAAAGTTCTCGTGAATCATTTGTGAAGAAAATGTGAAATACATAAAGTGAAACTTTAATTAGCCCTCACTAATAGAGCTTTTACGGGCAGTAAGACTCCTACAAATAGCGAGATAAATTAAAAGGTGTTACGTAATAACGTAACACCTTTTAAAAAATATCCTTCTTCTATTTCTCTTCCGGATAATCACAATACTCAATAATCGTTCCTTCTGTATCCGCTGGGTTCAGGTAAATTAATCGTCTACCATGTTTATTCATTCGAAGTGTATGCTCTAATGTTCGAATACCTTGTTCTTTTAATTCTTCTAAAGCCACATCTAAATCATCGACACGATACGCAACGTGGTGAACACCTTTCCCTTTTTGTTTTATAAAGCGTGCTATTGGCGACGTCGTATTATTCGTCGGTGCAAGTAGTTCAATTCTATCTCCATCCACTTCTATAATAGCAACTTCACTTTCCACACCTGGTGCTTCACTTACGTAACGATCTATTAATTTCCCTGATAGAACCTGTTCATAAAAACGTATCGTACTATCTATATCACGAACTGCGATTCCGATATGATCAATTGTTTTTTTCATTTTATTTCCCCTACTACTTTATTTTTTACTCCTTATTAATAGTAACAAAAAAAGTTATAGAAACAAGTTCTATAACTTTTTCAATTAACTTATTTTCTTGTCCGCTCTAGTTGCAGGTTGAACTTGTTTTTTCACTTTTAAAACGCTAATGCCATATCCGATAAATCCACCGATAATCGCTGGGAAGATCCAGCCTAATCCTACTTCCTGCATCGGAAGGAATTTAGTGAACACTTGGCTTACTACTTCAATGTTAACTCCAGCTGCACTTAATCCATCGAATAAGCTGATGATAAATGTTATGATTAAACTCACTTGATAAACTTCAGCTCTTCCTTTAAATAGTGAATGGAAGAATGTTAAGAAAATCAATACAATTGCTAGTGGATAAATTGCTGTTAATACTGGAACAGAAACTGCGATTAATTGTGTTAATCCTACGTTTGCAACAATTGCACTAAATACACATAGCGTAATTGCAATTGCTTTGTAAGGAACATTTGGGAATAACTTATGGAAGAATGAAGAACATGCTGATACAAGTCCCACACTAGTTGTTAAACAAGCTACTGTAATCATTAATCCTAATAATACTCCGCCATATGATCCGAAATAGTAGTTAGAAACTTTCGCTAATACTTCTCCGCCGTTCTCTAAATGTCCAAGCTTTGCAACACTTGAAGCACCCATATAAGAAAGTGCTGTATAAATAATTGCTAAAATAGATGCTGCAATGATTGTCGCTTTTGCACAAACGACCATAATCTGTGTTTTCGTTTTCGCACCTTTTTCTTTAATTGCATTAATGATGATGATTCCGAATACGAATGATGCAAGCGTGTCCATTGTTAAGTATCCTTCTTGGAATCCTTTAAAGAATGCATGTGATGTATACCCTTCCACTGGTGCTTGCATATCTCCAATTGGATGAATAAAAGCAACGATTACTAAAATACCGATGAATGTCAATTTAATTGGCGTTAATATTTTTCCAACAATATCGACAATTTTCGCAGGATTTAGCGAAAAAAAACAAGTGATGCTAAAGAATATAATTGTGAAAAGAATTAAAGGTGTAGAACCTAATCCTTCTGGCATAAAAGGCTTAAGACCAATTTCATAAGAAACATTACCCGTTCTTGGTATTGCAAATAACGGACCGATCGCTAAGTATAAAACTGTTGTAAACACAATCCCGAATACTGGGTGAGCACGACTTGCTAATGACTGTAAATCATCTTTACCCGAAAAACCAAATGCTAGTACACCTAGTAATGGTAATCCAACACCTGTTACTAAAAATCCAGCGTTAGCAATCCATACATTCTCTCCTGCCGATTGACCTAGCATAGCTGGGAAAATTAAATTTCCGGCTCCAAAAAATAGTGCAAATAACATTAATCCAATAACTACTATGAACGAAAACGGTACTTTATTCGCCATAATATAACCCCCATTCAAATTTCCTTATCTCATTTTCCAATTTTAACTAATTGAATTTTCTGAATATTTAATTTAAGTATCAACTATTCTTGAACTCATTATAATTCGCTATATAATATTTTGCAATACTATTTTCAAACTTTTCTTTTATTTTATGAATATACATTTTTTAACATAGAATATAGACTAAAAAACCAACATGGTCATCCATGTTGGTTTTTCCATTTACTATCAGTAATTAAAATTTCGCAGCTACTTTTTTAACGTTTTCTAAACCTTCTTCAACAATTTGTTGTGAGCGATCTGGATATTGATTGTGTCCTTCAATTACCACTGTTTCTGGATTTGTAATTCCCCAGAATCCAAGTACAGTTGTTACATAATTAACCGCCATTTCCATAGGAGCCATTTGCTCTGAAGAATAATCTGAACCACGAGCACCTAGTACAACTACTTTCTTATCACCAGCTAAACCTTCCGGACCATTTGCTGTATATTTAAACGTTTTTCCAGCTTGAGAAAGGTATGAAATATATGTGATTAATGGTGCGGGTACTGTGAAGTTCCATAATGGGAACGCAAATACAACTTTATCAGCTTCTAAAAACTGATTTAAATATTGCTCTACTGTTGCTACAGCCTTCTCTTCTTCAGCTGTTAACTCCATTCCTTGACTGCGTTTATATCCACCTGAAATTGCGATATTTCCGTAATAAGGAAGATCTAATGCAAATAAATCTAACTCTGTAATTTCTGTATTTGGGTTCGCTTCTTTATAAGTACTTACAAATGTTTCATACATTTTTGAACTAATTGCTTGCTCCGCTGGACGATCGTTTGCTTTTACAAATAATACTTTTGACATTGTTTTATTCTCCTCTACTTTCGTAATTTCTTCTTTTTTACCAAATAATGAGCTAAATAGTCCCATTTGCTTCACCTAATCTTTCTTTTCATATTCATTATTCATCATCATAAAAATTCTTATTCTAAGAAAAAGTTCCAATAGAGACCTTCATTTTAGGAATCTATAACTTTTTGTTATTTAATTACCTTATGTAAGTGATTGTAATATAGTCACTTACTTTAGTCAAGTAACTTTTAATAAAAAATAAAGTCTCAAATTGAAAATAATAATAAAACACCAAATACTACTTTATTACTTGTATAATTAACTTAGAGAGGGAAATTCATATTTAGAAAGGATTTATTCATGAGCACTATAGAAAGGATTCAAACTTTTATTATTCTATTTGCTGTTACATGCGGTATTGTACTCGGACAATTTAATATCATACATATGTATTCAGACAAATTTATTGTCCCCTTCTTATTTTTCATGTTATATGGATTATTCCTCAGCATCCCATTGAAAGAGATTAAAAACGGATTTCGCAATTTAAAATTTGCAGGAACAAGCCTTACCATTAATTTTTTATGGACGCCTTTCCTCGCTTGGGGATTAGGTGCATTATTTCTTTCAGATCACCCAGCACTTTGGGTTGGGTTTATAATGTTAATGGTTACTCCATGTACAGATTGGTACTTAATATTTACTGAAATAGCGAAAGGAAACGTAGCGCTTTCCACAGCGATTTTGCCTGTAAACTTAATTTTACAAGTATTATTGCTACCTGTTTATTTATTTTTTATTTGCCGGTGTAATGAAGACTGTAGCGGTTTCTATTCTAATAGAAAGTATCGTAATCGTTATCGTCTTACCATTTTTACTTGCACATGCTACAAAATTCATTATGAATAAAATGAAAAACGCTGAAACACTCGAGAATAAAATCATTCCGTTTTTCAGCTCTGCTCAAATTGTATTTTTAAGTTTAGCAATTGTAGCGATGTTTGCATCACAAGGTAAATATTTACTTCAAAATATGAATGTTGTTTTATTATTACTCATTCCTGTTCTATTGTTCTTCATCATTAATTTTTTACTAGGACAATTTATCGGGCGTATCCTGCATTTATCTTATAAAGATACAGTAAGTTTAAGCTTAACAACATTAGCAAGAAACTCGCCTGTTGCGCTCGCTATTGCTGTGACTGCTTTTCCAGACGAGCCTCTTATCGCACTTGCACTTGTTATTGGACCGTTAATTGAGTTACCAGTACTTGCTTTTGTTTCACAAGTGTTGTTACTTATTAAGAAAAAACGGCAATACGCATAATAAAAAAACGTCCCACTTTGGGACGTTTTTTTATTGTCGAGAAATTATATAAATGCAAAATTGAATTATCGGCTCTAAAAATTTTATACATTATAGAAGATTGACTTTTCGTTACATTAACAGATCCTTTTTAATTAAAAAGGATAGGAAAAGTAAATATAACGAACGCTGCCCAAAGTCCGTAGATTGGCAAATACTTCGTAACGGCATCTTGGATAGGTAAAGGTCCGGATTTATTTTGTAGAAAACGCATATAAGAGAGCATAATCCAAATTAGATTTGCCCAAATCAGTATATTTACTCCTAAAACAGCAAGTCTATTAGGCGTAATACCATAGGAAGAAAGTCTGAACACGATAGCTGACAAAGCCACACTGTCAATAATAAGCGCAAGAACAATTAAGACAAAATTTATATAATCTGAGATGTTCTTTTTCTCATCTGAGTCGCTCTCAACAATGGAAAATATAGTAACAGCCAATACAACAAGAAGTATTCCGTTGAAGACCATCAAGAAATTGCGGTCCAAAAATGGATTTTTCCCAACCCATATAACCGTTATAAGATAGATCAACAAGGTGATCAGGACAAGCGGACTAAAGATTTTAGCTATATAGGGGGTAATATTTTTAGCAAACTTAAGATTCATTGATACTAAGTATGTAGCCACAATAGCGAGAGCGGCAGCACCAAATAAAACAACATTACTAAAATAGAACTCTCCTATATCCAAGTCAACAAAACTAAATAACCGCATGGTGAATACTGCTAGTATCATTCCGCTAACTGCCATGCTGGCGTAAAGAATACAATATTCCAAATTAAATTTAATATAAGCTAACCTTGTACTGCCTTTTGAATATTCATTTCCTGTAAACGCAAGCCCTACCAATACCCATAAGAATATAGGAAGGTGTAAATAAGCAAGGATAATACTGTCTTTATCATTTAATGGCAGCGTATTAAGATAAAGCCCAGAAATTAGGAACAACGCTGCAAGAGAATAAATAATATTTTTTTTCGGAGTATTATTGTAAACAAAATAGGCAGCAATAAAAGGGATTATACCAAAAGCCAGATTAATCGGAGCAATTGCTTCCTGTTCGACAAAGTGGAAAATGATTCTGGTGCTTAATCCGGCTAGAATTGCTAACATGCCCATGAATAAGAAACCCTTTTGAATCAAGGAGGACTTTCTTGTATTTCCCTTCTCCTTGAAATGTAATCTTTCATACCAAATACCCAAAACCTGAGAATCCGGATTTTGTTCCCATGCTTGTGAGAATGACTTTTTAAAAGCTTTCGGGTCTTTTCTATACATTCTCTCCAACTCATGAGGGTTATCAATATTTTCAATAATCAAATTGTGACTGTTCATATTTTTACCTCCTCTAAAAAAAAACAACGTTGTTACCTTTTCCATAAAAAGCAACTCGATTTTTTATTCTGATTTTGATTTTAATATAAATTTTATCGTTTTACAATAAAATTTTATTATTTTAGATAATATTTTTGTTGTATATTTTATTCCAAGCAAAAACAAAAAGCATTCCTCATTCAAAGAAATGCTCTATAACTTTTTATAGACATCAGTGTAAGCTACAGTCAGTTTTGAAACTTCCTCAAGTAAAGAACTTTTTATCCCGGCTCAATTTTTCGTAAGATGTCTTTATTACTTGATTGAAGGCTATTTTTGCTTTGTTCATATCTCCTAATCAACCATTTCCCAAAATTGAGATGCTACTTTGGAAATTCTTTGGTCTTTTAATTTTACTATTACAGGTTCTAAATGAAAATCAAATTGTTTCAATTCAAAAAGCGTTGTATGTTCTAAAAATGATGATGTGTAATCCATTCTTGGAATAACGGATAATCCTAGTCCTCTACTAACAAGTGCTACAACCATCCGTATATCTTTACACTCGATAATGATATTTGGCTTGACTTGATGTTCATCAAACACCTTGAAAAGGTCTTCATTGAAAGAGAGCCCTTCCATTGCTCCTAGCATAATGAATGGGAATTGGGCAATCTGTTCAATCGTCACATGCTGTGATGAAAACGATGTTGCCCAACTTGATGGAATAATCACAGCGGTTGGTTGTTTTTTTAATATTTTCATCTCATATTGTTCACTATTGCCCAATCGTAAAAGTAAAGCAACATCAATTTCTCTTTGTTCTAGTTTTTTTAATAATTCTTCTGAATTTCCAGTTACTATTTTTATTTTGACATTAGGGTATTGTGTTCTAAACATACTAACATAGTCAATGAGCATATTCGAACATGTAGACGATACACCGATACTTACTGTTCCGCCTATACCTTGTTCAATTTCTTGAATTTGCTGCTTTACATCTTGAATTTGCATTAACATTTGATTGGCATATTGGTATAGTATTTCACCTGTTGCTGTAAGCTCCCATTTTTGACGATATCGATGAATTAAAGTTGTGCCAAGATCAGTTTCAAGCTTTTTTAATAATTGGCTAAGCGGGGGCTGCGCGATATGGAGCACTTCTGCTGCTTTAGAAATGCTTCCTTGTTTCACAATTTCTTTAAAGTAATATAATTGCCTGAAATCCATTGTATCTCTCCGTCATATGTTTTTTGATATGATTAGTTTATCATATATATATTTTTCATATGTCGAATTTGGCGTTATATTTAATTCTATAGCTATAGTCTTTATATTGATAATATTAACTAGAAAGTGAGAGATACTATGAATCATTGGAACAGAACCTTGAAGCGCATCTTCTTATACGTGCTCGGGTTATTTTTTATGTCGATTGGCATTAGCATGTCGATTCAAGCAGGATTTGGTGTATCTCCTGTGTCATCATTAGCATATGCAAGTACGCTAACGATTGGTTTATCGGTTGGTGTGACAATGGCGCTTGCAAATGTTTTATACATTATTATTCAAGTGATATTAAGTAAACGAATGGAGTTAAATGAATTTGTGAGTCAATTCATTATTTCGTTTTTATTTGGTTTTTTCATGGATGCAACGCTCTTCCTTGTCCAACTTTTCCCTGCACCTGAAACTCTCCTTGCTCGAAGTGTATATTTGATTGTTAGTTTATTTGTTATAGCGGTCGGTTTAATGGGCTATACAACAGCGAAACTGCCATTAATGCCGTATGATGCATTAACTTATGCAATTAGTGAAAAATTTAATTTAAAATTCGGTAAAGCAAAGATTTTGAGCGATTTAATAAACATTTGTGTGGCTGGTGCAATCTGTATAATTTTCATTCAATCATTAGGCTCAATAGGAATCGGCACACTAATTGCCGCCTATTTTATCGGCAAAATTTTAGGGTGGATGATACCGTATTATCAACCACCTCTCCAACAATGGATATTTAAAACAGAAAAGGCTGCCTAAGGAATCATAATAAAGTACAGGAAAAATAGATGAATCAAATTCCTCAGCCGAAATCAAATAATGAATTTTGCACTTTACCAAGTGCCAGTCCACATTAGGAATGGCACTTCTTTATTACTGCCTTTTTTTTTGACCTTCTATCACTTTGGTTAAATGATAAAACAAACATTGTATTAAAACTAACCTGCCGTTTAGTTAAAGAAGGATCTTTAAACTTTTTATATTTTAAAAGACTTTATTGCTACTTAACACTATTTCATACCACCTTTTCAAACAATTATTTCAAATAAATTTTAGTGCTAGTATACAAAACCCTGTAAATATAAAATAAAAAAGCATGACATAAAATTGTCATGCTTTTTTTTCTATCTATATTTTCAAATCGAATACAGAACATTTTACTCGGGAAAGAGCTTTGTCACTTGTTGAAACTACTTAATTCTCAAACACAAAATTAATCTTATTATCTTTCCACTCTAACTTCGCATCAAACGTTTTCTCGCCCTTTTTAAAGCCTTTAATTAAATCGGTCTTCTCACCTTTTAAGAGCTTTGTCATATTCTTTTGCGAAATTGTTTTACTTAATATTTTCTTCGAGATGGTAAAGTCACATTGTGTTGTATTGTAATTGGAACAACCGTAAAACGTAGATTTATCAATTACATCACCATCGCATTTTTTACAACTTCCAACCTTTTTACCTGTCGTAAATTTCGATCCTTTTCGCTCAATCGATTCAACATGTAATCCAGTGAAATCCCATTTCTCCGACATTTCTACCGCATCTTCAATAATTTTAGCTGATAGCTTTTTCGTTTGTTCCATAAATGTAGCTGGTGAAGCGGTACCTTCTCCGATTTCTGCAAGACGTTGTTCCCATTTTGCAGTCATTTCCGGTGAAGCTAGTATTTTGTCGCCGATTGCTGTAATTAATACTTTTCCCTTATCAGTCGCATACACTTGGTTTTTCTGCACATCTATATATTTACGGTCTTTCAGCATCGTAATGATGCCGGCACGAGTCGCTTCCGTACCTAAACCTTCTGTTTTCTTTAATACTTTCTCCAGCTCTTCATTCTCTAAATACTTACCTGCCGTTTTCATTAACGTAATAAGTTGTCCTTCTGTATAACGCTTCGGTGGCTGTGTTTTTCCTTCTTTCACTTTCACCTTTACAACTTTTCCTTGGTCACCTTCAGCTACAATTGGAAGAATCGTTTCGTCATCTTTATCGTCTTGGAAAATAACTTTACGCCAACCTTCTTGTATTTGCTGTTTTCCTTTCGAAATGAACGCAGCACGTTCGTCTACAAGAGTTGTAATTGTTGTGTAGTCAAAGATTGCTACTTCATAATGCGCCGCAATAAGTCGTCTTACGATCATATCGTAAATTTTCTTTTCATCGCCTGATAATTTGCTTGGATTGGTAACTTGTTCTGTCGGTATAATTGCGTAGTGATCTGTAACTTTCTTTTCATTCACATAACGCTTATTGTTCATAATCGATTCAACCGGAGCCGGTAATAAACCTTTATATTCATCAAACTGACTTAATTTCTGTAAAATATCAGGGAACGTCGCTGCTTCTCCTTGTGTAACATAGTTAGAATCCGAACGTGGATAAGAAACTATCCCTTTTTGATATAGTGCTTGCGTTATATCAAGCGTCTTTTTCGGCGAAAATTTAAAAGCTTTATTTGCTGTCGCTTGCAGTGCTGATAAATTAAATAAAAGCGGCGGCTGAAACTCTTTACGCTCCGTTTTCATTTCTTTCACTTCTGCCGGTTTCCCTTGACAAAAAGCCGCAATTTTATTCGCCATATCAGGGTCTTTTAAGCGGGATTCATTATCCTTCTCCCATTTCCCATCATATTTCTTCCCTTCAATATTAAAGGTTGCGAACACTTCCCAAAACGGCTCTGACTTAAAGTCTTCAATTTCTTTCTCACGCTTTACGATTAATGCGAGTGTCGGTGTTTGTACACGTCCGGCGGAAAACACATCATTCATTCCCTTTTTCTTTAGCAAAATGCTAAAAACACGCGATGCATTCATACCAACAACCCAGTCGGCGCAAGATCTTGTATATGCTTCGTAATACGTATTAATCGTATCTGCTTCATCTAGTAAGTTTTTAAACCCTTGATAAATGGCTTGCTTCGTTAAAGATGAAATCCAAAGACGTTTCATCGGCTTTTGCACGTTACAAAGATTAATAATGTTTCGTACAATTAATTCCCCTTCGCGCCCAGCATCGCCTGCGTGAATAATTTCTGTTACCCCCGGATTATGTAACAGCTGTTTCACTACATTAAATTGCTTATACTTTGACTTTGTTACTTCAAATTGAAAACGTTCTGGAATCATCGGTAACGTATTAAGTGACCATTTTTTCCACTCTGCATGATAATGTTCTGGATTACATAACTGCGTCAAATGACCAATTGCCCATGTACAGTACGCTCCATTTGGAAATAACTCATTTGCTTCTACTTCTAAATATCCATCTTTTCGGCGATATTTAAACTGTGAAACAAGAGCCAAACCTTGATCTGGTTTCTCGGCAATAATTAATTTCATTGTATAACTCCCTATCTGTATTCCAGTGTTACTTTCATTGTATATATGTTTAGAAGCGATGATAAAACAACAATCTTATTTATCATTCGCGGGTCGCTCCCAAAAATGGGATAACTATAATATTATACGCTTTTTCTTTATTGCTTCACAATAGGAGAGTTGCATTATCCAAGTATCCTCTCTTAATTCGTCTTTCGTAACATGGTAATTGGTATTTCTAGATTTCATGATTTTATAAATAATTCTAAATCTATTCACATCTAAATTAGCTACTACATTTCAAAAGATGAGATATCTTCTCTTTTCTATATGTCCTTGAAGTAAAAAAATGTGATTTGATATTACGATTAGTTCTCATATAAGAATCCGTCTCGCTCCAAACATAATTATGTTTGGAGCGAGACGGATTCATTTACTCAAGATTTTAAAATATGGGTTGAGGACTCTCCTAATCTATCCCATGCTGTGAATGCTCAATTAAAAGTAACAAAATTACATTTTTTAAATATCATACTTTTATTTCAAAGTTATACACGTTTAGTAAACCTTATGATCCGATACACAATTATTGCAGTAATCGAAATAATAAGAGCGGTTATCAAGCCAGCTTCTCCAATCCAAATCTCTAATTGATATCCTGTAGTTGCACGTGCAAAAGGCCCTTGAATAATAGCATTCCAAGTGGTGTGGATGATAACCGACGGCCAAACACTACCTGTGATAAGTCGTAAATAAGCTGTAATATAACTGAATGGTACAATACAAAAATAGATGCCAAGTACAGAGAGAAAGACAGATGTTCCCTCTACATATAGACCAGCAATAACAATTGGGACATGCCATGTTGCCCATATTAATCCACTAATAAGGATTGGACGTGAAAATTCCGCATCGACTAGCCTTGTGAGCATATAACCCCGCCAACCCATCTCTTCTCCCATAACTGGGATTAAGTTAAGCAAGCTTCCTAAAATTCCGCTCAATACTACTATAAAAATGAAACGTAATGGTATCGGTAGATACTGAAGTCCAAGTATATTGTAGATAGGTTCTAGCATACCACCTTGTGGGAGCTGAAACCTCGCAAATCCGCTAAACCAGGCAATCGAATATGTAATTCCACATATTATCATAGGTATTATCAGGGCCAAAGTAATCCCCTTCCATATCTTTAAGTTATCTAGACTAAAAGATACATCTTTAAAGCCTTCTCGCAGTATGATACGAGTTAGAATAGAAGAAATTGCAGGAGTAAACATATATACCACAATTAGCGGCATGCTTTTCGTAATCATTATTACTACATTTAAAAGAATAGAAGTAATGAACAAAATACTTAAAAACAGTTGCAGTCCTTTTTTAGCACGTTGGACTTTATCCATATTGTGGAATGATTTTGCATGTAATATCATTGTAATCCGTCCTTCCCCTTTTATTAATTTGTTTATCTAATCAACTTCCTGTCATTTCGAGAAATACAACACAGAATGAAGATGTTTTTTCATATTGATTAATCAATCCCCCCTCTTAAATTCATAATCTAGCCTTACTTACAATTCAATCATGTAATTATTCTTCATAAGTTGTCATAACCGATAGTACGAAACTGTAATGTTTAACCTATGACCTGTGTCAAATAATCTTGTGACAATATGTAACTAGAAAATATGATATGGAATAAATAAAAATTGAATTACGGCAATTGATTCGTGCAAGTACATGAATCAATCTTGCTTTTGAAAATAATTCAATTGAGGTGAAAAAAATGAATAAAAAAAAGAGGTATTGTGGAATGGTTGCAATGGTTAGTACAGCTATATTAGTTGCAGGAGGTGGAGAAGTAGGAAAAGCACAAACAGTTGCAGTTGAAGATTCAGCTCAATCAATCCAAAAAAATATCGTTAAATCAATACAATCACAGGCGCATCCATTAAAAACGACAGAACCGTCAAAACCATTTGAGGATTTAAAACCACTTAAGAAAATGATTGGGAGCGCACAATATGTAGGATTAGGAGAGAATACTCATGGAAGCTCTGAAATTTTCACTATGAAGTTTCGACTTGTGAAATATTTGGTTACTGAGATGGGTTTTACAAATTTCACAATGGAAGAAGATTGGGGAAACGGATTAAAGTTAAATGAATATATACAAACAGGAAAAGGAAACCCTAGGGAGTTTTTGAAATTGTTATATCCTACTGATGAAATTATTGCCATGATTGAGTGGATGAAAGATTATAATGCTGATCCATCCAATAAAAAGAAAATCCAATTTATCGGACTTGACTTAAAAACAATGGACCAAAGTGTCTTTAATAAAGTAATTGATTATGTAAAGCAGCATCGACCAGATTTGCGGGCAGAAGTAGAAGAAAACTATAAAGATCTTTCTTCTTTCACTGGAAGTATACAGGAATATATGAATCTTGCTCCTGAAATGAAAGCAAAGTTCAAGGCAAACGCTGAGAAAGTAGCCCAATTACTAAAAGATGAGAAGGAACAGACAAACAAAGATGTAGGTTCATCCGAGTACATCTGGGTAAAAGCAACAGCGAATGCAATAGAGAAATTTACCACAATGCTGCTTTCTAATGACTACCCAAATGTAATAAAGCTACACGAGCAATACTTGGCCGATCATGCAATGTGGGCACAAGAGACATTTGGTGGTAAAACTATGGTATGGGCACACAATATTCATATGGCTAAAGGAATTATCGATGAGAAATTATACCCTGATGCTGCGGGGCAGTTTTTGAAGGAACGTTTAGACAATAATTATGTCACAATTGGTAGTACAACTACGGAGGGAAATTTCACTTTATACAGTGAATATAATCCTTCCACCGGAGGTAAGATTGCAACAGATACTATTCCACAAAATGTAAAAAGTTTCAATTACACCCTCGGAAAAGTACCATATAAAATGTTTTTATTGGATAACCGTCACCTTAAAGGACACGCAGAGAAATGGGTTAGAGCAAAAAGGCCATTACTAAGTATAGGGGGACAACTCCTCCCAGACGGTTCGTTATACTTTGATACTTCATTGCTTGAGCAATTCGATATTATTTTTCATATCCGAAAAACAAGTCCATCTCATATTAAATAAAAGTACAAAACAATCCCTTCTTGCTGATCCAAGAACGGGATTATTTTGTAGATGATTAATAAAATAATCTTGTTTTTAACTAAGAATAGGCTAATCCCCCCTTTTATCATCATGTAAAAATGTCATATGACATTTTTACACTAGTGAGTTTGACAAAAAAAGCAGTATGATGCGTTTATTACATAGATAGGAGCGATGCACTTTATGAGATCAAGATTCATCCAGAATGGTTATTTTTTATTACTAACTTTCATTACAGGTTTGTTTTATTTTTGTTTTTACTTAATAGCTCTGCTATTCAGTTTCACCCTTTCATTTACGGTAGTTGGGATTCCATTAATTATACGCGTACTACAAACTACCAAAACTTTTATCCAATTCGAGCGCATACAAACGAAAATTTATACTGATATTTCGACAGACTCTTACGATAGAAGTGTAACAACGGATACATCGGACTGGGCTCAAGTGAAATTAGGACTTACGGATCGCCGCACTTGGTCTGCTGTCTTTTGGTTAATGCAGAAATTTGTGATTGGCATTTTCAGTCTCATTAGTGCAATCATTTTTTATGTAATGCCACTTATGTTCCTGTTAGCACCATTATTGTATCGATACATCGATATGAATATTATTTTCATACAGATAGATACTTTTCCAAAGTCACTCCTTATAATGTTTATGGGTATAGTGTTTACCGCCATAAGTATTAAAATGGTAGATGGTTTAACGAAAAAATTTGGAGGTTATACACGCAGTATGATTCAGCAACTAAATCGATAGAAGTTTGTAGTCTACGAATAGTAGGCAGTTTAAACTTAAAAATATAACAATGCAAGAAGGATTATTCTATACTATAGGAAATGAGAAAGAAGGCTACTTAGGGGGTAAATGAATTGTTTGATATGGTTAAATATTGGTTTTGGTATGATTGGATTATGTTAGGAATTCGTCTACTTGTTAGTGTGTCTACCATCCTAGCAACATTAAATTTTCAGGATGGTTTAACATTACCACTTTGGATTATTATTCTTTGGGAAATTATTGCCTTCTCTATTCCATGGGTGGCCTTACTGTTCAATTACAAATATTACTTATTCACAGAAATATTGCTATATGGTGGACTATGTATATATTTAACCTCTTTATTTCCAGAAGCTTACAATATTTTTCTTATATCGGTGTTTCTTATCGCAGCAAATAGTAAGCATTTGTCCTATTATTGGACAGCTCCAACAACAGTTTTTGTAATAACCGGGATTTTCTATGCAGTTGCGCCAAGTAATAGCTATTGGATTATGGTCACCTACTACGGATTCGCTTATGTAATGGGATTCGCTTTCCATTTATTAATCATCAATCATAAACAAAATGAAGTAATTCGTAAACAAAACGCGGTACTTGAGCAATATATGTCTCAGATCGAACGCATTACACTGGCCGAAGAACGAAACAGGCTCTCTAGTGAGCTACATGATACAGTAGGCCACGCCTATACTTCCATTATTATGGGGATGGAAACGTTGCGAACCGATCTTGCTACCGAAATGGGTGTACAGAGGCTAGATTCCCTGCTTGAAATGGGACGTAAAAGCATCGAAGACGTGAGAGGTTACCTACATCAAATGGATCCTCAGTGTCAATCGTCTTCCTTGATTCAATCTCTACAAAATCTTGGAGCTGAATTTCAGGAGCACGCTCAGGTGGATGTAAGCTTCCGAACATTCGGAGAGGAATATCAACTGTCTCGACAAGCGAAGATAGCATTCATTCGTTGTTTACAAGAGTCCCTTACGAATGCGGTACGTCATGGTCAAGGGACTGAAATAATAGTTTCATTGCAGTTTGAACAACAATATACGAGATTAGAAGTGCAAGATAATGGAAAGGGAAATGTAGAATGGCAGGAAGGCTTCGGTATGAATACGATGAAAGAGCGGGCAATGAATTTGCAAGGTCAATTGTCTGTATATACAAAGCCAGAGGAAGGAATGCTTGTTACATGTACCATACCGCGACAAACTGAAATAAAAGATGGACTTATTCGTTTATTAATTGTCGACGACCAGCCATTTGTTCGGGAAAGTTTGAGTACACTACTCGACAGGTATGAAGATATAAATGTAGTCGGTTTGGCTGAAGATGGCGATCAAGCCATCGACTTGTGTGGGCGCCTTCAACCTCACGTTGTACTCATGGATTTAGATATGCAGCAAATGGATGGAGTCGAAGCGACAAAAAAAATTAAGCAACAATGGCCACATATCCGCGTATTGATTTTTACAACGTTTCAGGATACGAAACAGGCGTTGGACTCGCTTCGTAACGGTGCGGATGGTTTTTTACTTAAATCCATTGAAACGTTAGAGCTAGCTAATACGATCCGACTTATTCATGGCGGTGGGACGCTGATTGATCAGGGGATGTCTCACAAAATATTTGAGCAGTTTGATGAGCAAAACGAGACACCACAGTCAAAAGCAACTGCTTATGAACTAACAGCCAGAGAGATAGAAATATTGCAGCTAGTAGCAAAAGGACTTCGATACAATACGATAGCTTCAAGGCTATATTTATCGAATGGTACGGTCAGAAACTATGCTTCCTCGGCTTACACAAAGTTAGGAGTACGTAACAAGGAAGAAGCTGTCCAGAAGGCTCTAGAAATTGGAATTATCGAATGAGAAAACGGTTTGTTATTTCTTTAGAGCTAGCTAAGCTGTAGTTACAAGATGCAGTAAGGAATAAGACTATAAATCTAATTTTTTATCGTTTTTGGTAGGCAATTTTGAATAGGTTCATCCTGTTTTCAAATCTTTAAATAGCCTTACTACATTCAATATGTAGTAAGGCTATTATATTCTATATCAAAATTAAGCATCTTTATTATTACTATATCGAAACTAGTTTCACATCTTTTCACCAGAAGCCAAACAATACTTCCCATACCTATTAAAGATCTTTATCTGTTTTTATGTAAGAGATTGAAGAGACGAAATAATATCTTTGTTCATTCTTTGGCTTCTTTTTGTAAAGAATAATAGATAAGTAGAAAGTAATCTTTTATGATATAAATCACTTTATATTCGCTTCATTCTCGTTTCTTCTTTTGGAGGAGTAATTGGCGTATTTGAAACATGGCCGAGGCACAAAGAAGGGTGCTAATTTTATTTCGATCTTCCTTGCACCCAAGTAGCAATATCATTTATTACATACTCAGGGATATTGGCAGGACTATAATATTCATCCGGTTTACTTAATTCTCCATCTCCTTCTGTAAAGAAGTGATTTAACTTTGGATATAGTCGATAATCAACGTTATCTCGTTCTTTTAATTGTTCTTTCCATAGAGGAATTTCGATTTTTGATTGAACTTGATAGTCTCTTTCTCCTTGAATAATTAGAAGCGGTGTCTTTTGTTCTTTTGACATTTCTGCTGCTTTAACTTTACGAATAGAATCCCAAAATACTGCTGATCCTAAATAAAAACCTTTTGGAGGATTCTGACTAGAGAAGTTGGGATCATTTAATAATTCAAATTGCGATTTGTAAAATTTATATTCATCCGGTTTCATTGCTCCAATAGAAAAAAGATACTCAAATTGATCTAAAACAACATCTTGAATCGTACGGGCTGGTCCTCCCATCACAATCGCCCCAGCAATATTTTGATTTTGGTCTTTTTCAATCATTTTCGGAAGCATCATTCCACCTTGACTATGACCAAGAATATAAATTTGATTCTTATCTATCAGAGGTTCATTTTTAAGAAAATGAGTCACAAGAAGAGCATCATCTGTTGTCTCTTTATCCACTGTATAAAAAGGACTGGATTGTGTTTTCAATCCATGTTCATAAGTTCGTTTATTATAGCGAAGGACAGCAATTCCTTTCGAGGCAAGGCCTTCAGCTAAATCACGAAATGGTTTTAAAGCAAACGCTGTTTCATCCTGATCGGCTGCTCCAGATCCTTGAACAAGAATAACCGCTGGGAAAGGACCCTTCCCCTTCGGAACAGACAATGTTCCTGGTAATGGAAACGCACCACTTCCAACCACTACTTCTTTATCAACAAAGGATTCAGGCTTACTATATGACGGACGCTCTGCAACTGGACTAAACGACATACTAAGTTGAAAATCATCTATTTTTCCAGATGGATCTAGCTTAATTAATAAAGGTACTGTAAATTGTTCAAAAACTAATTTAATCTCTACATTTGTATGAACAGAATTTGTCTCTTTTTGTGTTACCTCTCCAATCTCCATAAAAGAACCTGCTTGTAATTGCGCAGGGAGTCCCTTCCAATAACTCTTCAGCCATTCTTCGGATATTACTTTCTGTAATGATCGAGAAGTTAAATCAATTGCAGATTTATAGTCTTCTGTATCCATATAACGGATAAATGAAAGGGTAGTAGCTATAACAGGATTTTCACTTTCAGTATTGTCTATTTTTTTTATATTGTTGTTTGTTTCCTTTAATGTCGAAATAAATTGGTGATTGAACGGATTTTTATATGTACCAGGATATAAGCTTGATTTTAATACATCCGTATTCCGTCCCTCATACAAACTTGAATCATTCACAAAATTTTCAGGTGAAATTACTTCCTCTGCATATGAAACTGAAGGAATAGCTATTGTACAAATTGCACTAACAAGTAATAACCTATTCCCTATCCTTCTTTTCGTGCTCATATTTATTGATTCTCCTTTCGAAATTAAATTTTTTATACAGCTTGCCCTGTACTATAAGAAAAATTAAAATTATCAAAGAGATTAATAGTCTACTTTACGATCCCCCCTAACAGATTAAAAAGCTACTATAAACAAACTTCAATAAAAAATGCCTTCTCCCTCTTTTTTTTGACTGGATTTTTGAGTGGCATGGAAGGACCAAGCTGAATCACATGTAGCCGACCAAAGGCATACAGGTAAACCGGCATCCAAATTAAAATTTTTATGATGTATAAAAATAAAAATAGAAATTCCTATTTTTGAGTAATAAACGTAATCATTTGTAGTACAGAAAAGGATAGATAAGGCTAAAATGCCTTTATCTATCCTTTTCTATCACATATAATGTGAAGGTTTTTTGTTTTGGGGTTGATTTGTTTTCTTAGCTTGATAGCGATGGGGTACCACCAAATGCCCATCAAATTAAGAACTTGCTTTACCCCAAAATTTTTTCAGAAAAATTGTTTTTTGAACCAAAAAAGTATATTTTCAACTATAAAAACTATGACAAAATTTATCCGGATTCCTTTTTATCTACTTGCTAAATTCAGCAAGTAAAATATTTTTAAAAGGGTCAGGACTATCAGCTTTAAGGCTGTTCAAATTGATGGCCAATGTATGCTTGCCTCCAAGTGTGCCCCCAGCAAAAGTTAAAAATCCAGGAATGCTTCCTCCATGCCCCCATATCGATACACCGTTTGAAAGCTTCATTTTGAAAATTCCAAGCCCGGAATCGCCAAGTTCATCTGTTCCTGTAGGGACTGTTGTAAGCATTTGCTTTAGTTGCTGTTCTTTCAGTAATTTGCCCCCAAGTAAATAAGTGAAGAATTTGTTTAAATCATCAGCTGTAGAAATCATATCTCCGGCCGAGCTCCCCATACTTGGGTTATAATAAGTAACATCTTTTGGCTCACTTGCTCCGTCTAATTGGATATATCCACGGGCATGCTTGGTTCCTGGAATAACGCTTGAATTTCCGGGTAAGAATGTATTCGATAATTCAAGTGGTTCAATAATTCGATTTTCAATTTCTTCCGCATAGCTGTTCCCAGTTACTTTTTCAATAATAATCCCTAGTAATACGTATCCTGTATTTGAATACGACCAGCTCTTTCCTGGAGCAAAATCTGGAGGCATGGATATTCCCATCTTTACTAATTCTTCAGCAGTATAAGATTTTTTTGTATCCATGATATTAAAATCCTTTGACGTTGTGTAATTAGCAATACCACTTGTGTGGTTCAATAATTGCCGGATAGTAATCTGTTTATCATCATATCCATTTCCTTGAATGACACCAGGCAACCATTTTTCAATGGAATCGTCTAGATTCAAGCGGTTTTCTCCCGCTAATTGAAGTATAACTGTTGCAGTGAACGTCTTTGTCACGCTACCAATTCGAAATCGAAAATCTGTTTTCATTGGTTTCTTGGTACTTAGATCCGCTACCCCAGCTGCATAACTCCATGTTTTTCCGCCCTCAGAAGTTTTAGCAAGTATCCCTGGATATCCAAGTTTCAATGTATCCCGCATTGCCTCTTTGACGGAATTTCGATCTCTTTGGTTGCTTGTTGGTAACGAACTAGATAGATTTTGAGTGAGCTCCGCTTTTACACTTGAGGTTGGAGTTGTATAAAACAGAGAACCTCCAGTTATTAAAAGGGTTAAACCTGTAAATGTAATTTGACGATGCTTTTTCATCAAAATATTCCTCTCCCCTATTCATATTGTATAAATGTTTATTTTCTGTTTGGAACTAATCACACAGCTTTCTTCTTAACCAACTGCAAAAGGACGACATTGAATTAGTAATCACTCTTATATCCGTTATTTTACAAACGGCTTTCTGACCTAAAATATGGTCTTCCTCCTCTCACTCTTCTTTACATTTTAATCATACACAATGAAAATCTCTTTTTTCTTACCTCTTCCTTACAAATTCCTTACTTTCAAAATCACTTTTATAATTGATTATTTTTTATTTTAATAACATTTAGTTGTATTAATTTGATAGGAATTTGACAGCGCACAAAAGTTTCTTTATTCCAAAAAATAAATTTAAATACATATTACTATTTAATATTCAATATTTTACCTATACATGTTCTAACATTATTCCTTATCATCTACAGCTTTCACGCTAAAAATAAGACATTTCATCATGATGACGATTAAGTATTTTTGAATTATGTTAAGTATGAGCATGAAAAATCTTTAACAAAACATCAGTTATTCTATTTCCTAAGAGATAAACATCGTGATGTAGCAATCCTTTCCTTTTTTCTTGGTAGTCGTATTCGTGTAAGTGAATTGGCCGATCTTCGTATGGAAGATATAAACTTAAAAGAAAGGCTAATTGATGTAATACGAAAAGGAAACAAAGAAGACTCTGTATGGATTACCCCAATTGCATTAAATGCCCTTGAAAAGTATATGGAAATTAGAGATAACAAATATGTTCCAGGAAAAGAATTAAAAAATGTGTTTTTATCAAAGTATAAACATACTGCACAGCCTCTTTCCGTTAGGGCTATCCAAGATATAGTAGAAAAATATACTAAGGCCTATGGCAAAAAAATGTCTCCTCATAAATTAAGACACACATTGGCAAATAAATTATATATGGAAAAAAAAGATTCGTTACAAGTGATGCAACAACTTGGGCATACCAGCCAAGATACGGTTTTATTATACACACAGCTTGGAGAAACAACTATTAAAGATAACTTAGGCGGAATAGGAAAAAATAAATAATAAAAGTTCAGCAATGCAAAATTGCTGAACTTTTATTATTTCTCCTGCTAGAGTTAATAGTGTTTTTAAATATCATGCATTATCCATTACATATTTAATTTTATTATATAAAAAATACATAGTTAAAATCCTACTTTAATTGGTATATAAAAACTCTCTCTTGTTAGATTAGATAAATGGAAAATTTTAGATTCCTACAATTATTGTTTACGTTAAATGTGAATTTAACGAACACTTGGGAAAATGGGGATTAACCCCTTCCCCCATCTGTTGTAGAATGACATGAAACTCTAAACTATTTAAACAAGAAAGTTTAAACTAAAATTTTTTAGATTTACAGAACTAAACTCATCAAAAGTCAGCTCTTTTTCATTTTTTTGGTGATCACTCTTTTAAGTTGATAGCGATGTGGTGATACCCGTTTAGAACGATATCTTTGCCCTAAAAAAAATCGAACCATAAATTTGCCGGCAAGCTTATGGTTCGATTTAAATTATTTACTTTTAGTAACTACTCAGCCCCTCTATGAAAAAAAGCCAGAAAAGCATCTTTTTAAATGGGCGAGAGGGACTGGCCATGCATAGAGGCGGTCAGTGCCTTTTCCTGCCACGCGCAAAGCTTTAAAACAAAGAAAGGCAGCGAGGTGTAGGTCCATTTTTATCTTCATCGCTGGAATTATACTCCTTACCAAACTTCTAAATAAAATGTATAGCTGAGTAGTTACCTTATTTTTCAAAAAAACATTCTGACTATTTCTTTTTCACTTCTTCTACAAATTCCCATGTCTCTCCGTTATCTTTTGATTGATAAAGTGCACTACTATCGCCATTGTAGTCTCCATCTGCCCCTTGTCCAACTAACATATTAAAAACCCCATCTTTCTCATATGGCATACTAGGAGAATCAAAAGGACTTATTGCGGACTGTGTATAATCTAATTTCACTTCATGCGGCGGATATTCTACCTTTTTGAAAGATACCCCCCCATCATCTGTGCGATATAACTCTCCCTCATTACCAGAAGGTCTAACTGCTCCTAAAAACCCAAGTTTATCATTTATAAAAGTGATTCCTGCTACACTACCAATCCCCCTATTAAATGGGTCTGGATTAATAACCTCCCATGTTTCCCCTTCATCACTAGTCCTGCTTAATGAATAAAAGGCGCTCCCTAATGCTTTATCTATCATATTTAGTTTATAACCAACTTCTTTTGATAGGAAAAACTGTTCTTTTTCATTCTTTAAATCTTGTTGTTTCTTCTCTTTAAGCCTCTCTTCATTTGGAGGCGTCTTTGATTTACTCCAACTTGCGTCACATATTAAGTTATATCTAGCAGGTACTAGCTCTTTCTCTTTTCCAGGGACAAATATAGATACAGTATATCCAATGATTTCTGAAGCTGCTTCTTTAAGACTCTGCCCCTTACCATCCTCAGTAATATTAATAATTCCCTCTGTATTGGATCCCCAATTTCTTTTTCCATAATAAATCAACCCATACTTACTTTCATTCCACTTTCTAACCGTTTGCTTAATTGGAATCGCATTAACCGTTTTAATTAAAGGTTCTACTAATTTATCATCATCATAATCAGGCTTTGCATATCCGTCTCGTATTATAGTAATATCTTCTGATTTCTTATTATTATAAGAGATTAAATAAGTTTCTTCTTTCCCATAAACATTTTTCCCATAAACAAATGTATCAAACGCTGTGATTGTTCCATCTGAATGAAATGTAAGATCAAAATCAGTTGCCATATACAATTTCTTTGGCAAAGGATATCTTTTATTTATATCTTCAAAAATACCTTCTACCCCAGATTCATATATATTATTATGTTTAAGTTTAACTGATTTTTCATGTTTTAACCTTTCTATAAACCATGCCAATTTGCCATTATAATTTATTGCACTTTTATAAATCTGCATCCCATAAAATGATGTAATTGCAACAATAATGATAATAGAAATGGATCTCCATGCTATTGAATTAGTTAATTTTTTAGTTTCATATTCTCTATTTTTTATTACCCGGATTGTAGTAAATGTAGTCATGGATATAAAAAGTACTATACATAATAACAAAATATAAATATTATAATTCATCCTTCCGTACTTACAGTATAAGGCTAACTCATAACAAAAAATCCCGTATACAATTATTAGTATTGGATTTGTTACTAATGACAGAAGTATCCTTTTTGCATTTTCCTTAAATATAGAAATCACTCCTAATTACATGAATTACTGATATTAAGTATACTTTATTGTAAAGTAACAAAAAAGCTATTTAATCTTGCCGCCAAAAATACAATAGACATCCGTCTATGTAAATCGCAGATGTCTATTAAAGCCGTTTAAAAATTTAGTTGTTTCATAGACAATGGACTTTTGAGTGAATACTAAAGTTGCTTCATTTGAGAGCTAAATATTGAAAATGAACCCTCATATATTAATTCATTCCCCTCAATGATATTTATCTTTCAGATTTTGTTGATGCTTTGTATAAAAAAGATTCTAAAAAGGTAATTATAATTGAATTAGAGAAAACACGCGAAGGTTGGGAAATTAGTAAATCATAGATAAAAACGTCCTATATTTTAATAGGACGTTTTTTCTTCTATAAATAATATAGTTGAGATGTATTGTACTCATAATTATAAATGTTTTTTAATTATGGACATTATACAAGTCGACCAATTCTCCAATATCTAAAAAGGACGGTTTAACTACTTACTTATATCTATCTATAATTCACTAAACCTACTTCTCCTCATACCATGGGTTTAAATGAATTAGTACTTCATATATTTCTGGGTTCTGATTTATAATAGTAGTTTTTATATCCCTACAAATATCATGTCCTTGCTGAATGCTTAAATGTGCCGGAACACTAATTCTAATATCAATTAATACATAGTGACCATGATCACGTGCGCGCATTCTATCAATTCTTTTTACAAAAGGATGGGCCTGAATTACTCTCTTATATTCACTACATTTCTCGGTAGGAATACCACCTTCCATTAATATATATATTGCTTCTTTCCCCATACTAATCGCTAACTTTAATACGAAAAAGGAAACGATAATACCAGCTAAAGGATCCCCATAAGCTGCATATGGAATGGAATAGGTAGTGTTTATCAAAGCAATACCAATTCCAATTACAGCTGCAATTGAGGCATAAACATCAGCAAGATGATCATAAGCAGTTGCTATAAGCCCGTTGCTTCTTGTTTTTCGACCAATTCGTATTGTGTATACATATAAAATTTGCTTCCATATTAATGAAATAATCGCTGCTATAAAAGCAATTATATGGGGTTCTGTCGCTGGTTCAAATAATGACTTTATTGATTCATAAGTCATAAATAAAGCCGCTAAAATTAAAATCACAGCTACAATTCCTGATGATATAACTTCTGCTTTACCATGTCCATAAGGATGATCTTCATCAGCTGGCTGGTTTGAAATTTTCATTGATCCCAATGAGGCTACGGATGCTACAACATCGGCAGCATTATGAATCCCATCGGCTAATAATACCTGACTTTTGAAAAGTAAACTGACTATAATTTTGATGAGAGTCAGAAATATATTGCTAATTACACTAATCCATGCTGCCAATAAGGACGTTTTTTGGTTAGCATTCATAGTTATCCCCACCTTAACTTTACTCTTGTTTCAAAATATTATTGTTTAATTCAATTGTTTAGTTATAAGTCTATATCTCATCATTTTAATTTCTTTCATACATTACCAAATAATAAGTATGTGGGTCTATACAAACATTTTCTCCTATCAGTAAAGGTTAAAAGCATAACTTACTTTGTTCTTTTATCCTTATTTGTTATGAAGTGTAAAAAAGAGTGACACAAAATGCCATATGCCTTTTATTATTCCTTTTACGTTTAGTATTGGAGTTACTTTAACATCCTTAAAATAGTAATTATGATTGAATAAAAAGACGAGAGTTGGAAATTAGGAAATCATAGAAAAAACGATTTATAAGATGTAATATTGAACCTAAAATAATTAAAGATAAATAAGATATACTACACGATGACGCATGTTGTTTAACAATGTAGTTTTAAGGTGTATTATCCCTTTGCTTGATACACCTATTGTTTATGTTTTTTATCACCCTTTTATCATTACAAACATCAAAGCGACTAATGTGTTGCTTTGATGTTTGATGAAATGTCTTCAGGTATGATTTCTAATTCACTCTGCACATTAATCTTTACTCATCTGATCACAACAATTATTTTTACAGGTTGTCCATTTCACATAGCTGTAGCAAATACTATAAGATTAAAAGCATATAATTGAATATGAGTGTAAGCTGTATACATTATTTATCCTTCTTTTAACTTCTTGGAGATTTTCCATATGATTGAGTATCTCTATACGCTTTTCTTTAATGAATGTTAAATGATAAAACTTTCAATTTTATTACACTCTTTGTATGTTAGTTTTTAAACTTTAATTAAACCTTCATTTATTTAAGAATTTATAAATCAGTTGAAATATTTGCATCAAATTCATCTGATTTTTTAGTATCTATTTTTTCCCCATCTATTGTCACCCTTATTTCTTGTTTTTGGTTTGCTGTTACTATCCAAGCATTCGGTAAATAACGATCTTCATGGGATAATGTAGAAGGTGAATTTATAACCTTTCCTCCTAAATATAGCGTAGCAGAAGAACCTCCATCCATAGCCATTGCATTTATTGCTCCTTTTTCATATAGAATATCTTGACACTCTTTTAACGTAGCTCCTATGCTATGTGTCTGCCTACCGTCAATCACTAGAAACATTATTGTGCCATCTTCTTTTTGCGCCATAATACTTCGGGGAGCAGAGCCCCAACCACCGTCTCCTTCTGTAATCATTTTTTCTCCATTAACAATTAACTGTGGCATAAATCCTGCTGCTGAAACGACTTGTTTATCCAAAAGTTGTTGGGTAGAATAATTCCCTGTTATCATTTGTCCAAACTTTGTTAAGCCCGTAATAATTGTAGGGGTATTTTTATCTATATTTGTATCAATTGCTTTCCCATTTTCTATTACTATTCCAGTTGCAATATTTCCTCCACCCCTTCCTGTTTCATCGGCAAATCCACTTGCATTCACAGCAACAAGTGCATGATTACGTTTTGCCATTACGCTAATTTTTTCTCCTCTTTTATCGCCCTGTGTTCCTTGATGGCTAACAAGTTTAACATTGAAAGGGTTACTAATAGTGACTAATTTTCCTTCGAAAAGAAAGCGACTATCTTTGTTACTTTTAATCGTTTCTACGTCAATTTTTAATGGCTGATTTTTTAATTCTTCTAATCTTTTTCCTGCTATTTTTTTATAAATATTCTCATCACTATTTAACCATTTTGGATGATTAATTCTATCTTGTAATTTATCTAGTTCCTTTTGGGATAGGAATGTATATTTCGCATATTGTGGATGCTGAGAAGTTAGTATACTCCCAGCAATTGTTACACGAAAATCTCGGCCATAGTTAGTACCAAATAATATTCCTATGCCAATAAGCATGAAAATAGAAAGAAGGAGCAAAATTCGTTTGAAGATTTTTCTTAGATGTTTCATAGTTTTATCCTCCGGCATTAATTACATTCAATGAATCCTTTAAAATATTATTTACCTAAAGACAAAAGTGTTTGTTCTCCTTATTCCCGAGTTCCCCACTATATCTTAGCAAGCAAGGCAAAATACTTATTCTACATTTCGTATTTATTTCAGTGTATATTTACAAATTTAATAACGTTTTTGCAACCAAGAAATATATTACTAATCCTGTTCCGTCAACAAATGTTGTAATAAATGGACCAGAAACGACTGCAGGATCTAATTTAAATTTTCTCAAAATTAAAGGTAAAACAGCTGCGACAAGCGAAGCCCAAATAACAATAAATAATAAAGTGATTGCTACAACTTGTGCAACTTCTGTTCCAACCCCTAACATATAAGCACGAATGAGCCCAGCTACCCCAAGTGCAAGTCCGAGAAGCATACCAATTGCAAATTCCTTTTTCATTACACGGAAAATGTCTTTAAATTTCACCTCTCCAATACCGATTGCACGAGTAATTGTTGCTACAACCTGTGTTCCTGTATTCCCTCCAGTACCTACTAATAATGGAACAAAGAAAGCAAGGGCAACTACTGTTTCAATTTCGTCTTCAAAATACTTTAGTACTGTACCTGTATATGCCTCAGCAACAAAAAGAAGCAATAACCATGGTAGGCGTTTAAAGAAAATGCTCCAAATACTAGATTCAAAGTAAGATTGATTTAATGGTTCACTTCCACCTAACTTTTGGATATCTTCTGTAGCCTCTGCTTCCATAACATTCATTACGTCATCAAATGTTATAATACCAATCATTTCATTATTTGCTGTTGTTACGGGTATTGCTGCTAAATTATAATTCAGTAGCTTTTTTACAACTTCTTGCTGATCAACCTCAGCGGGTACTGAAATCACCTCTCGAATCATGATATTAGATAATATCTCTTCATCTGCTGCTAGTAATAATTCATGTATGGAAACGATTCCCTTAAGATAACCATGACTATCAAGAACATAAATATAAGAAATTGATTCTACATTTTCAGAATGTTCCCTAATGTACTTCAATGTCATTTTTACTGACCAATTCCCTCTAACTGCAACATAATCACTTGTGACAAGACTTCCTGCCGTTTCAGGTTTGAAAGCCATTAACTTTTTTACATTATGTTTTGTAATTTTATTTAGATACGCCATTAATTGAGCTTGTTTTTCCGGATGAACCGCTAGAAGTAGATCTACTGTTTCATCAATCGGTTGTAAATTTAGTAATTTTTTAGCTTTGTTTTCAGATAAGTGAATTAAGATATTATATTTTTCTTCTATACTCAAATGTTGAAGAATTTTTGAGCTTTTTAATACAGGAATCTTATCTAGTAATATGACTTGATCTTCAATTGAAAACCGTTTTATTTCTTGCGCAACATCATACGACGGATGACGTAAAACTTTATCTGCATCCAAATCATTTTGGGTTACAAGTAATTCATTTAATAATTTCTTCATGTTAACTCCTCCTCATATTGCTAAGGGAGACTCTAGAGTTTCATGAGTGGTTTTGTATTATTTTACCTGTCTAAATTTTGATTAGAGCATTAATAGTTACATTGCAATCAATTTATTATTTAGAACTACCTCCTTTTTGAATATAGACAAGATAAAAATAAATAACATTAAACAAAAAAAACCTTACTCAAAAAGGAGTAAAGGTTTTTTTACAATACAAATAAATGATTATTAAGACAGCTCTGCAAAAATCCCAGAGGTGTCTTTCTATCAAATCGTATACCACTCCCTCGTTGAGTTTTAGCACTGTATAGCATAGGTTTTTATAACCAGCTACATTAAAAAGGGCCTTAATCCGACCGTTCCTGTTGACCCATTGGCGTCTCTCGACATTTTTGGGCAGCAGCGTTTCTCTATACAGGAGCCTCACCTAACAAAGATTATTGAATTACTTCAAAATTTAAACCAGAATTTAATATTTGTCAACTAACTTTCGATTTGATTCATAAAAAATTCTTTTTTAGAGAAATGTAATTAGATTCTATTACAAATTTGAAATTCTGCTTAAAAGATATAAAATTTAAATACAATTAGTTCGAAAAAAAGTTATAAAACATATGAAATTTCGTATAAGAAACTTATTGTTTATAATTAATTTGTAACTTTATAGCAGAAGTTGCATCATTAATCATACCGTACTTCAAAAGAACATTCTTCAAAAAATCTTATTTTATGATTAAAATCTTCTTTACTGTTTATCAAATTTATATGGTTAAACTACTTAATCAAATTATACATTCCAAATCGCAAATATGTATCTATATGAGACAATTAAATACAATTTCTCATATCATTTCTCAAAGATTTATAAAGCAATAAAGAATATAAAGTTAGCAATACGTTACTTGACAGGCAAAAAAAAAGTATTTATGCTGGCTACACGAAACTAACACATAAAATTTATATTGCTAAACCTGTTAGGTGAGGCTCCTATACAAACACAGGCTATTGCCCAAAAATGTCGAAAGACGCCAATGGGTAGAACAGGAATTGTCGGATTAAGGCTCTTCTTAAGATAGCTAAGTAATGAATTTCCATTACTTTACGTTGTATAGTGCCAAAGCTCTACTAGGGGGAGAAAAGCTTTATTTAGTCATGCCATTTTGAAATCCCCCTAGTATGTAACTAGGGGGATTTTTACGTAAGAAAACAGGGTGTAAGCGATAGGATCTCTCAAAACAAAAATACTATTTATTAATTGGTGAGAACAAGATTCTATTCATTAGCAAATGTAATATTAAGTGTTAATGTAAATCAGGAGGATATAAAAATGAAAAAAATATTAAAACTCGATTATCTATTGCTCCTCCCTCTATTCATAACATGTACTTTAGGTATTATCATGATGTATAGCGCGAGCTCCATTGTAGCTGTTCAACATTACGGTTATAACAGTAGGCACTTTGTCGATTCTCAATTAACAAAGCTATTTTTAGGAACAATTGGGCTAATAGTTTGTGCTATTCTCCCATATGAAATATGGAAAAAACGAATAGTCTCAACCTGTATTATGATTGGGGGAATTTTTTTGTTAATTATGGTTTTATGGAAAGGAAAGGTCGTAAATAATGCTCAATCTTGGATCTTTGGAATACAGCCAGCTGAATTTCTTAAATTAGGAACAATACTTGTAACAGCCCGTTTTTTTGCATTGCGACAAGGACCAGTTAAACAAACTTGGTTTGGGGGCGGAAAACTTTTATTTTTTTTAGCTACAATTTTTTTCCTAATCTATAAACAGCCAAACTTAGGATCTGCTCTTTTAATATTAGGTATAGGTTGTAGCATATTTCTTTGCTCGGGAATAAATATAAATCTATTAATTAAAAGAACTATACTCGGTTCTATTTTTTGGTTACCTATTTTTTATTTTTTGATTCAATTTAGTTTGTCAGAAGTTCAAAAGACACGTATTACTACGATTCTCAATCCCTTTGTTGATGCACAAGGGAATGGATATCAGCTTGTAAATTCTTTTATTGCCATTGGCTCAGGAGGAATTATTGGACGTGGATTCGGAAATAGCATTCAAAAAACTGGTTATCTCCCAGAACCACATACTGATTTTATAATGGCAATCGTTTCTGAAGAATTAGGATTTATTGGTGTATTCATTATAATGACCGGAGTATTAGCTATAGTTCTTCGCTCACTAAAAATTGCACAGCTATGTGAAGATCCCTTTGGAAGTTTTATAGCAATTGGTATAGGCTGTATGATTGGTATGCAATCTGTTGTTAATTTAGGCGGTATTACGGGAATACTTCCTCTTACGGGTACCCCATTTCCATTTGTAAGTTTTGGTGGAAGTTCTTTAATGGTTAATTTAATAGCAATAGGAATACTACTTAATATTTCAATTTTCAATAAAATTAAGTTTGATAATCATAATATATGATTATCAATATAAGATTCTATTTTTAATGGATGAATTCTTTCTCGTTTTGGACAGACTGATTCCGTAAATCAATCTGTTGTTTTTTCATTAGAATTATTGCTAAACAATAAAATAAACACAGTAAAAAAAATATAACATTGTAAAAATCCGTGGCAAGGGATGAAGCATTCATAATGGCTGAGAAAATATATATATAATTGGCTGGTCTCAATTCTTAAAATTCTTTTTATTATATAGATAAGCATAAAAATATTAGGAAGTTAATAGTAATATATATCAGATAGAAATTATTAAATCAAAAGAAAAAGCAATCATTGAAAATATAAAGCATTAAAGACAAGGCAAAAGATACACGAAACAAAGAATACGGATGCAAAAAATGAATCAATTTACGTATAGAGTACATTTAAAATACAGTTTTCAAGAGAAAACATTTAAGTAAAGCTTTACTACAGATTGGCGGGCAACCTGTAACAGACGAAACACCTCCTATTGTTAGAATGCCTACAAAAGCAAATAAAACCTGTTGTTTGGATTTATTTTCCTTTCATTTAGTTATTGTACTAGTAATTTATTCCATTTCAAAGATAGTGATGGCTACTATCATTCTTCTAGGAATACAGAATTATTAATGCATTCATTTTTGGATATTTATCAGTTCCAAGTTAACAATTCTAAATAAAATTACCCTTTAGGAAATTAAAGTGGAATGATATTTGCCAACAGGAAATTTTGCTAAGAAAGGACAGGGAATAAGACTATTGGTAGAGCTTTTACTGGAATTAATTGTGAGATTAACGTAAATTGCAAGAGTACGCTCGTAAAATTATGATATATATAAATCAAATCGGAGTGAATACGATATGAGAGCGGTCGCGAAAAAAGTAAAAATAATACGTTTGCAGGATGAATATTGTAAAAATTGTAAATATCAAACGGATGTAGAACAGTATTGTATTGAACAATGCGACATAGGAAAAAAACTTATTACGCTGGGTAAAAAAGAATTTAGAAAGAGATCGACAAAAGTAAAAACGATAGAAGAAAAATGGGATGAAAAGTGCAAACAAGCAATAATTTTATATAATCAAGGAGTAAATTATCCAGATATTGCAAAGGAAATGGGGTGCCACGTGAGTAATTTGTATAAAGAGCTCAAAAAACGTGGATGGTTACAAATGTAAAATCATGAAATAAATCCCCAAACAAGTTATACGATTGGAACATCCTTTGTATTTGATATGAACTGTATACTTGCTTATTTTCAGCAATTACAAAACAAACTATTTCATTTATATGTTCTAATTTTTGATTATCTAAAATTGGTATTTCACACCTTCTCATTTTTGAGGAAGAAGTCTTCTTTCGGAAAACGATAAAATTTTAACATTAAATTTCTGGGTTATAATTTCTAAAAAGAAAAACACCCGTTCTGATTAAGGACGAGTGTTTTTCTTTTTAGGTTATCTGACAGGGATAAACTTCCATGAGCTAGGTTTTTGTTTTTTTTCACCTAGTACAATCCAATTTTTCTTTGCATTTATATTCTCATAATTTAATGGATAGTCATCTGTAAAAATATTATATTCTGTAGGATTATCCAGGTTAATTTTAATTTTAAAATCAGCTAAACTATCAGATTTTTGAGCAAGGTGAATCCAACTAGAATAATTGGACCAATTTAAATATTGGAATTGGTCGTAATTTGAGTGCTTCATGCGAAGATATATACTCTCTCCGTGGTGTAGCTTTGCATCATTTTCTTTGTAGAATTCAAACTCTATAGGTGTACCAAATAAAGCATTGTTTTCTTTATTTGCAAGTGTGACATAATCGTAACGATTTGCTAAATACCATTCAAAAGTTAGACCTTGATAAGGAGATTCACTTGGTACGATATAATAGTTTTTCCCTGCTTCTATGACATTTCCTTCAATATCATAGATTAATGCAGTCTCTATACTTGGAGCTTTCACATTTTTAGTAAAAGTTTTAAACCAAAGATTTAAGAAACCTGCTGTATTACGCTGAGCTTCTCCTAAGCTCCGCTGCACAGCTGGGGTAACCATTTCTTGCCACAATTGTGCCTTACCACTATTATAATACTTAAATGTTTTATCATT